>QZKH01000008.1 GCA_003598025.1 Candidatus Omnitrophota bacterium | reverse complement strand
AAGTATTAGTTCTACTACGCCCTAAGTAGGCTCAAGCAGGTAGGGCTTCGCAGCAACTATTGCTTCGTAGCCACACCGTATTATTAATATTTTAGTGGCTAAGAAGAAGTGCGGAGGGAGGGAGTTGAACCCTCAAGGGTTACCCCATACGCTTCTGAGACGTACGCGTATGCCAGTTCCGCCACCTCCGCATAAAAGAGTATTTTAAGTATATATTAGAGTCGGGAGGCTGTCAAATAAGAATTGCGGCTGTTTATTTTTGTTGTTATAATACAAAATTCAGAGGAGAGATATGTTTATTGAATATGCAAAAATCACCGGTTCTGCCGTAGGACAGATATTTTTGTTGGCGGCGATAGGTTTTTTTCTGGTAAAGAAGGAACTTCTTGGCAGGGAAGGGCTTAATGCATTAAGCAGGCTGGTTATCGAGGTTACTTTACCGGCTATGATATTCTGCCAATTAGTCAAAGATTTTAGCTTTAGCCTCTATGGTTATTGGTGGGTTTTTCCTTTAGCCAGTATCGCGATAACCGTTTTTGGGTTTATGTGTGCTTTGCCCTTTGCCGGGTTTTTCAAAGAAAAAGACAGTAAAATTCAATTCATAAGTTTGATAGGTTTCCAGAATTCCGGGTATTTGCCGCTGGCTCTGGTTGCGGCGATCCTTTCAGAAAATCAGCTTAACACAATGTTTATATACCTGTTCCTTTTCCTGTTGGGTTTTAACCTGCTGATGTGGTCGGTAGGCGTTTATTTGATAAATTTGACATCGTCTAAGAGATTTGATTTTGCGAGTTTATTCAGTCCGCCGGTTTTGGCAACAATAATAAGCTTAGTGCTGGTGGCAGCAGGGTTAAATAAAGCCATGCCTGAAATGCTGCTTAAGCCTTTAAATATGGTTGGCGAATGCACTTTACCGCTGGCAATGTTCGTCGTAGGGGGTAATCTTGCGCAAATAAAATTACATAAGGTATCCAAAAGGGCGGTATTTTTGGTCACATTATTGAAGTTGGTAATTATGCCTGCCCTGGGGTTATGGTTACTTATAAGTTTTAATGTCCCTAAAGTCGCCGCTTTATTGGTTTTGATACAGCTGGCAATGCCTCCGGCAACATCTTTATCAGTTATTACCAGCAGTTATAATAAAGAAGATAAGATAATAAGCCAGGGTATCTTCTTTGGGCATATTTTCAGCATAGTTAGCATACCCGTATTTTTAAGTTTGTATTTCTATTTTAGTATGATAAAATGAAAAAAGTAGTCGTTACCAACCGTAAAGCCTACAGGGACTACTCAGTGCTTGATTCTATCGAATGCGGTATAGAACTTAAAGGCTGTGAAGTAAAGTCGATCAGGGAAGGAAGGATTAACCTTGACGACAGTTTTGCCCGCCTGGATGGTTCAGAAATAATACTATATAATGCCCAGGTAAGCCCATATGAGAAGACAAGCTATTTTAACGAAGACCCTGTTAGGCCAAGGAAGCTTTTATTACACCGCAGCCAGATAGAGAAAATTGCCGCGCAGATCATGCGTAAGGGGATAACCCTTGTGCCACTAAAGGTTTATTTTACCCAGCGCGGTTTTGCCAAGATAGAACTTGCTCTTTGTAAAGGGAAAAGGCAATTCGATAAGCGAGAAGACATTAAGCGCAGAGAAACCAGTATTGAGATGCGCAGGATGATGAAAAGCCGCAGACCAAGATAATATCTTATTTTGGGTTACCACTCGTGCCATAAGGAAACATTTGGGTACTCTGGGCGATTTTTCAGGATCTAAAATATGGTAAAATCGGGGGTGACAGGTCTCGACTTAAGAGAATTGTGTATAGGTTGCATGCCGCGGATGCAAGGTCGGCCGCGTTAACAATCCTTGCAAAAATAAACGCAAACAGAGTAACATCTGAATCGGTATTTCCGATGAGAGCAGCAATGCTCCCAGCGGGTGTACCGATGAGCGCAGCCCTGCCCTGGTAAAAGGGTAGGCCTCAAGCTGATCAGCCTAAGGGTCAGCATTGAGCATTAATTAGGCTAGTTTCCTGTTGGGCCTTTGAGCAGGGAGCGAAAATTTAGAAGGCTGCTGTTTGCAGGCCCTGTCCCGGAAGGAGCTGCAAAAGTAAGATTAAATACGGGACTAAGCATGTAGTAGCTTATACGTAATTACTTAAGGACCGGGGTTCAATTCCCCGCACCTCCACCACTCGACTCGGCGCCACAGCGCCTCACTCGTGGTGGACCACCGAAAAGCTTTCGACTCGGCGCCACAGCGCCTCGCTCGTGGTGGACCACCGAAAAGCTTTCGACTCGGCGCCACAGCGCCTCACTCGTGGTGGACATATATAGTCGAGTGACCCCGAGCAAGCGACAAAGGAGCGCGTCGAGGGGCTAATATGCAAAAAATGGTATGTTTATATCGCTAGAGCAAGGACTGGCAGGTTGTATACAGGTATCACAACCGATCCTGGCAAGAGAATCAGGGTACATAATTCTGGAAGAGGATCGAAGTTTGCAATAAATCAAGGCCCTTTTGAATTAGTATATGTTTCTGATGAATTCATTAATAAAGCCAGAGCACGTAAGAGAGAAATACAGATAAAAAAATGGTCTCGTATTAAGAAGATTAATCTTGTGAATGGGATTTGGATTTAGCGGAATAAAGATGATATTTAAAAGATCAATATTACTATATACGGTTATAACTTCCTGTATTTTGACCCTTATCGGTTGCGCAACTATGCCTGTGCGGGAATCCTTCCCGATATATGACTTAAACGGGATAAATTATATTCCGTTAATTTCCTACTGTAATGCCAGGAGCCTGCAGTTAAAATACGATACTTTTTCAGGTAAGGTCACGATAAATAATAAAGACCACACAATAGAACTCAGGGTTTACGATGACATTGCATTGGTTGACCGAAGCCCGCAGAATTTAAGGCATCCTGTCCAGATTCATAACGGTACGGTAGTTGTCCCGTATAGTTTTAAAGAACAGGTCCTGGATAATTTATTTAAAACTATTCAAATTACTCCCGGCAGGTTTAACCTTGCTTCAAAGATAAAGAGAGTGGTTGTTGATGCCGGGCACGGAGGCAAAGACCCCGGGGCAATAGGCAAAAGCGGGTTAAGGGAAAAAGATGTAAATTTAGATATAGCCAGGAGGCTGGCTAATCTTTTAAAATCGGAAGGCGTGGATGTTGTTATGACGCGTTCATCCGACCGTTTTATCTCTCTTCAATCAAGAGTGGATATTGCCAATTCCTCAAAAGCCGATTTATTTATAAGCATCCATTCTAATGCAAACAGAGCAAGAAGCCTGGAAGGCTTTGAGGCTTATTATGTTTCTAGCGGAGTAAGCGATACTAAGCGCGCGCTTGCTTCGGCAAAGAGCGCTGCTTTAAATCCGGCTGATTACCATATGTTGAGTAATTCATTGAATTTGAAAGCAACTGTCTGGGATTTAATCTACACAAACAGCCGTGCTGAATCCTCGGTATTAGCAAGTTCAATATGCAGTTCCATGAGGCTCAGGATAGATGGAATAAGGGTTATCGGTACTAAATCAGCAGGTTTTTATGTGCTTAAAGGCGCAAGGATACCCGCTGTTCTGCTTGAAGTGGGTTTTGTTTCAAATTATGCTGAGGAGAGAAACCTTAAGAGCGCTTACTACCGCCAAAAAATAGCAGATGCTATAGTGATCGGGATAAAAGATTATTCAAAAGATATTGTTTTAGCCGAGGCAGATTGATGAATAAACCAATCGGGGTTTTTGATTCTGGAGTGGGCGGGCTGACTGTTGTAAAAGAAGTGATCCAGCATCTGCCGAATGAAGACATTATATATTTCGGGGATACGGCCCGGGTGCCTTATGGGATAAAGTCCCGGGAAACGGTAGCAAAACTTTCAGTAGAGAATATTCTTTTTTTACTTAAACAGGATGTAAAATTGATATGCGTTGCATGTAATACCGCTTCAAGTTTTGCCCTTCCTGTAATCAAGAGTCATTTCCGTGTCCCGGTCATCGGAGTCATCAGTCCCGGGGTAAGAGAGGCGGTCTATGCCACCAGGAACAAACGTATAGGAGTTATCGGCACGCGCGGGACTATAAACAGCCGCACTTATGAAGTAGAGATAAGACAGCTTGCGTCTAATGTCAAGGTTATCACTGCGGCTTGCCCTTTATTTGTCCCATTCGCTGAGGAGGGTTTAAGGCAGGGTAAGGTCGTAGAAGAGGTAGCTGCCAATTATCTTAAGCCTTTAAAGCAGGCAAAAGTAGATACGGTCATACTCGGATGCACGCATTATCCTTTGCTTAAACCGGTAATAAAAAAGGTCCTGGGCCCGGATGTTATATTGATTGATTCCGCAAAGCAGGTAGCCATTGAAGTCAAAGAAATGCTTGCTGCCGAGAGCCTGCTTAATAAAGCGGGCAAGAAGGGTATGCAAAGGTTTTATGTAAGCGATAATCCTGAATGGTTCAGGAGTATGGCCAGAAGCTTTTTAGGCAGGCCGGTAAGCAAAGTCATAAAAGTGGACCCGGCAGTATTCTAGTCAAGGACGGATATGTTTAGCATAAAAGTAGAAGGATATTTCAGTTCAGCGCATAACCTCAGGGCCTATTACGGCAAATGCGAAGAATTGCACGGCCATAATTGGAAAGTCGAGGTTGTCATTGCTTCAAAAACGCTGGATAAGATAGGTATGCTTATGGATTTTAAGATTATAAAAGCCGAGCTTAACCGGGTGCTTGATAAGCTCGACCATAAATATTTGAACGAAACCCCGTATTTTAAGAAAATAAACCCTACCTCTGAAAATATCGCAAAATTTATTTATGATGCACTTATCCCTAAATTCAAAAAACTAAAGTCTGTTACTGTCTGGGAGAATCATACCTGTTGTGCTACGTATGAAAGATAGAAAAAGAAGCAAGCGGGCTGTTGTGTTGTTATCCGGAGGCCTGGATTCTGCGACCACCCTTTATATAGCCAGGCGCCAGGGTTTTGAGTGTTTTTGCCTGATTTTTGATTACGGCCAGAGGCATAAAAAAGAAATAAATTCCGCAAAAATGATCGCTGCTTCCTGCGGATGTAAACTCAGGCTTATAAAAATAAGCTTGCCCTGGAAGGGTTCCAGCCTTATCGACAAGGGCGTTTCTATACCTTTAGGAAGGTTATCCGGCACAAAAGAGGCAAAACAAATTCCCTCGACTTATGTGCCGGGACGCAATATAATATTTTTAAGCTTTGCTTTATCGTTTGCGGAGGTAATCGGTGCTTCGGCAATCTTTATCGGTGCCCATTCTCAGGATTATTCAGGGTATCCTGATTGCCGTCCGCAATTTTACCGTGATTTTAAAAAGGTAATTTCAAGCGGAACTAAGGCAGGCGTTGAGGGCAGAAGGATTGATATCCGTACCCCTCTGATATTAAAGAACAAAGCCCAGATAATAAATATGGGCAAAAAGCTTAGAGTTCCTTTTCAACTCAGTTGGTCTTGCTATTACGGTGGCCTTAAGCCTTGCGGAAAATGCGATAGTTGTCATTTCCGGGAGAAGGGTTTTCAAGAGGCGGGCCTTAAGGATCCTTTGCTAGCTTAAATAGCTATGAGCCAAAAAGGTAAGATCAGCGAAGTCTTCGCAAGCTATCAGGGCGAAGGGATTTATCTGGGCCAGAAGCAGATATTCGTAAGGTTCTACGGCTGCAACCTGAGCTGCAGTTATTGTGACACGAAGTTAGATTCGTACTTTGAATATGAACCCGAAGAATTACTGAAAGAGATAAAACTATATTCAGAGGATTCACATTCCGTTTCTTTTACCGGAGGTGAGCCGCTGTTCCAGGTGGATTTCTTAAACGATATCCTGCAGCTCACGCACAGGGAACACTTCAAGAATTACCTTGAAACCAACGGGACACTCCCCGAAGCGCTGGCTAAGGTGATCAGTTTCGTGGATATAATAGCAATGGATTTGAAATTACCCAGCTCGACAGGCTTGCCAGGGTTTTGGGATCAGCACGAGAAATTTCTTGAGATCGCAAGCGATAAGGAAGTGTTTATAAAAGCAGTCATCTGTTCGCAGACTGATGAGAAAGACCTGGTCAGGGGGATTTCGATTATAAAAAAAGTCTGCAAGGATTCAATTTTTATTTTACAGCCGAATGCCTTTGAGGACAGAAACATGCTTGAGAGCAAATTACATTATTTTAAGGATATCTGCATAGCGGAGAATGTCTGTGCCTGTATCATTCCGCAATTACACAAAATCATAGGCTTAAAATGAAGCGTAAATCAAGTTACGAAGGCCTGCAATCAGCAGTGCGAAAATTAAGGACTCCGAAAATAGAAGTATGGAGAAATCAGTATCCGGATAGAGAATATAGTATTTCTATGGACATCCCGGAGTTTACCTGTATCTGTCCAAAAACCGGGTTACCGGATTTTGCCGATATCAAAATAGAATATTCCCCTAATAAGTATTGCATAGAATTAAAATCTTTCAAACTTTATACGATATCTTTTCGCAATGTAGGTATATTCCATGAGCATGTAATAAACCGGATATTGGATGATTTGGTTATTGCCTGCTCTCCGCGCTGGATGAAGATTACGGGTGTATTTAACCCGCGGGGCGGGATAACTACGACCGTATCTAGAGAATACACCGAATAATGAGAAATATAAGTTTAAAACAAATAATCGATGCAGCCTCGAAAATCAGCATAAAGGCAAATTTTAACCTGCGTCCCGATGTATTGATAAGCCTGAAACGCGCCTATGTCAAAGAAAAGAATAAAAAAGCGAGAAGATTTTTCCGCGCCATTATTGATAACGCGGCCGTGGCCAGAAAAGAAAAATTAGCCATATGCCAGGATACCGGGCTGCCTTGCGTATTTGTTGAAATAGGCAGTAATGTCCGCGTTAACGGGGATATAAAAAAGGCAATAATAAACGGGGTAGAAAAAGGGTATAAAGAAGCATATCTGAGGAATTCGATTGTCAGTGACCCCTTAAAACGCACTAAATCAGCTTATTCTCCCGCAGTCATCCATCTTGATAGCGTAAAAGGAAATAAGATAAAGATCAGTCTTTTAGCAAAAGGTTTCGGCTGTGAAAATAAAACCCAGCTTAAAATGTTTAAACCGACTGCAAGCGTTGAGGAGATTAAAAAGTTCGTAGTGGAAGCGGTAAAGCTGGCCGGGGCTGATGCCTGCCCGCCTTACGTTGTAGGGATAGGGATCGGCGGCACTGCAGATTATGCATGTTTCTTGGCCAAGAAAGCACTTCTAAAGAAAATTTATACGCGATACTCGATACGCGATACTCGATACGCAAGCCTGGAAAATGATTTATTAAAGCAGATAAATAAACTCAATATCGGCCCAATGGGCTTAGGGGGCAGAACAACGGTCCTGGGAGTTAATATATTAACCTACCCAACACATATAGCTGGCCTTCCTGTCGCAGTTAATATCAACTGCCATGCATTAAGAAGTGTTAGTATAACAATATAATATAATTATGAAATCTCTTAATACACCACTAACAAAAAAAGATATTGCCGGATTAAAATCTGCCGAGGAAGTTTTATTCTCGGGGTTAATTTATACTGCCAGAGACCAGGCGCACAAACGGCTGGTTTACGCTTTAGAATCAGGCAAAGAACTCCCTATGGAATTAAAAGGCCAGGTTATATATTATTGCGGCCCTACCCCTAAACCTAAGTCAAAAATAATAGGCTCATGCGGCCCGACAACGAGCTCAAGGATGGATGCCTTTACCCCTGCTTTACTTAAAGCCGGCCTGCTTGGGATGATAGGTAAGGGTGGTCGTTCGAAAGAAGTAATTATGGCGATCAAGAGAGAGAAGGCGGTTTACTTTCTTACATATGCAGGGTGCGCGGCGTTATTATCACAATATGTCAAAAGCTGCAAGCTTGTCGCTTATCCCGATTTAGGACCGGAGGCGATTTATGCCCTCAGGGTGAAAGACTTTCCTCTAATCGTAGGTATTGATTCAACCGGAAGGAGTGTTTATGATAAGGATTGATGGCAGAGGGTTCGAGGATTTAAGGAAGGTTAATATTACGAGGAATTATATTAAGTACGCCGAAGGCTCATGCCTTATTGAATTAGGGAATACCAAGGTCATCTGTACAGCTTCGGTTGATGAAAATGTCCCTTTATTTTTAAAAGGCAATGCTATGGGTTGGGTGACTGCAGAATATGGCATGCTCCCAAGGTCCTGTGCTCAACGGGTACCCAGAGGGAAAGACTCAGGAAGGACGCATGAGATACAGAGGCTTGTGGGAAGGTCGCTGCGTACTATCACTGATTTAAAATCTTTAGGCGAGCGCACTATCTGGATAGACTGCGATGTCATACAGGCAGACGGAGGCACACGCACTGCTTCTATAACCGGTAGTTTCATCGCCCTGGTAGATGCGTTAGATAAAATAAAAGATAAGGGGTTGATAAGGAATATCCCGATAAAAGATTTTGTGGCAGCTACAAGCGTCGGGATAGTTGAGAAAGAGATGATCCTGGATTTAGCTTACGAAGAGGATTCGCGCGCCGAAGTAGACATGAATGTAGTCATGGTCGGTAAGGGTGATTTTATTGAAATCCAGGGGACAGCCGAAAGAAAACCTTTTAGTAAGGCGCAATTGGACCGTATGCTCGACCTTGCAAAGAGCGGGATATTGAAATTGATAGAGGTGCAGAAGAAACAGCTTAAGTCGGTGCTGGATATAGCTTAAACGCCATGAATTTGAAAGCCAAGCAAGAACTTGTAGTCGCAACGAAAAATATTAAGAAGTTTAAGGAGATAAAGGATATTTTAAGGGGAGTTGATATAAAAATATCATCCTTAGCTGAATATCCCGATGCTCCCAGAATAATCGAAAACGGTAAGAGCTTCGAAGAAAACGCAGCCAAAAAAGCGCTGAAGATCGCCAGGTTTACCGGAAAACTTACCCTGGGTGAAGATTCCGGGCTGTGTGTAGATGTTTTAAACGGTGAGCCGGGGATACGTTCATCCCGCTTCTCAGGAAAAGATAAAAACGATAAAAAGAATAATCTTAAACTCTTAAAATTACTCCAGGGGTTATCCCCCGATAAGAGAAGAGCGCATTACTATTGTGCTGTTGCTTTGGCAGATAAGGAAGGCATAATCGGTATTACAAACGGCAAATGCCATGGCATAATCGGTTATTCAGAGAAGGGTAAGTGCGGCTTCGGATATGACCCGCTTTTTATTATTCCTAAATACAAAAAAACTTTTGGCCAGTTGGGTGAGGTTATTAAGCACAAGATGAGCCACAGGTTTAAAGCTCTCCATAAGGCAAAGCGCCTGATTATTACTTACCTTTCAAAAAATCCTTAATATTTTTTATTATATCTACCGGCATAGGGACGACCTTGTATTTGGGGTCTTTTATTGTACCGGTTATTTTTATGGCCATGGATTTGCGAAGTTGGCCCCATACTGCGGTGACAAATTTTCTCACATCCGCAGAATCTTTGATGACCTCTTCGTTGAAATTGGTAAGAACTGATATATCCAGCGCGCCGTCAAAGCCGACTTTACCTGTGCATTCAAGATTAAGCTGTTTGCTTTTTAGCGTGCAATTGTTAGTCGATATGTTTTTATCGGCTATCTCAAATTGGGCGGTTGCTTCTTCAAAGACGATCTTGGCAAAATCAGGCATAAGAAAGAGGTCGCCTATGCCTTTAAAAAGCTTCCATTCCCAGAGCCTGCCTTTCTGTACCGTAATATTAGCCAGGCCCTTAAAAGTCTCCGGCTTTCCTAATGCGCCGTAAAGATCGGCATCAAGGTTTAATATACCCTGCAAGTTTTTATTTTTTAAATCAGCGTCGTTTTTTACCAGGGATAAGTCAATACCTTGCGACCTTAATTTTAAGGCGAATTCATTGGCATTTACAGTATCCAGGACAAATGAGGCATTAATATTTCCTGAATAAGCCTTTGTCCGTAAATCAGGTATATCTATGAGCCCGTTCTTTTGAGTCAGGCTAAATGAGGTATCGGTAAATTTAAGATTATATGCAGATAACATATCTGAGTCGCATTTTAATACCGCATTTAATGATTTTAAGTCCTCGGTTCTTCCGGATACATGTCCTGCAGCATTCAGTTTCCCCGAGATTTTAAGGCTGTTTATTTTATCGGAAACTTCTTTTGGCAGGAGGGGCAGAATATCCTTTGTTTCCAGATTTGATTTTAAAGTGAGCATTAAACCCAAAGAAGCAGGATTTTGGAAATCTACATCACCGTTAATAGTTACCCGAGAATCTCCGGATTTAGCAAAAAGTTCTTTTATGGAAGCGATTTTGTTGTTTACCTGGATATCAGATTTTATTTCCAGTATATCGGAATTAACGTTAAATAATATTTTGGGAGATTTAAATCCGGTAAGCTCTCCTATCGAGGAGTAATCTTTGTTGTTGTAATTAAAGCGGAGATTATCCCATTTTAGATTGTCTGCGCCTATGCTGATTTTACCGGTTATGGCGTTAATACCTTCTTTTATAGCTTCAATTTTAAACTTGGCATCGCTGATATTTATGTCTGCAGTAAGGCCATTAGGCAGTCCATCAACCGGGCCGTCTATGTTAAGGTTGATTTTTGCGTTACCGCTTATATTTATACCTTTCATGGAAGGCAGAAGCGGGGCTATTCTTTCTAGTTTTATCTGTTCTGAGGCTAACTGTAATTTCAATTTAGGTTGGGCATAATCGGTTATCGTGCCTTTGGCGTTAAATTCTGAATCCAGGCATTTAAATTTTAAATCTTTAAAGTTAGCGCTGTTTTTAGCTATCTCCAATTCTCCTACCAGGTTTTCAATTTTTTCGATGAGTTTTATGCCTGAGACCTTGCCGCGGATGACTTTGATACCTGCATTATAATCAAACTCTTTATTTTCTATATTATATTTAGCGCTTCCTTTTGCATCAGTATCCGTAGAAGCAATGATATAATCCTGGGCCTTGAGTTCCAGGTCTTTTGCGGATGCCGTATAATTTAAATCAAGCGATTTATCTTTATAGCTAGCCTTTAATTTTGCAGAAACAATATGGCCTGAATTTAGTTTAACCGGCAGCATCTGGTTTAAGTATATTGCAAAGTCGTTGTAGGCAAGATTGATGATTTCAATATCTGCTTTTCCTTCCTGAGAAGAGGCATTATATTCACCCTTAAGAAGCAGTTTTGCGGAGTTCTCATTTTCCTTAGGGATCCTGGCCTGGCCGATAAAAGATATGGAAGTAGGCAGCTTAAGGCTTAGGCCAAGGCTTAATTCCTGAAAAGTCTTTTTATATGGAGGGGCTAAATGATCGTCTGTGAATTCACATGCGCCTGAAAATATGTTTATCTTATATACAATTACTGAAAATTTACTTTTTCCTGCTTTGGCATTGCTTTGGACCTTGGATATTATATTGGATATGTTAAGTGTGCTATCCTTTTTGTAACGCAGGGTAAGAGAGGGTGAATTTATATGGATTACAGGTATTATGAATTTGCGCTCTTTTATGAGAGGTAGAAAAAAGAAATTAAAACTTACTTCTTTGACCTTAAGTATAGCTGCAGTATTTACCTCATTGTCCTGGTAAAAGATAAGCCCCTGGATTATTATGCCTTTAAATGGGTTATATTTCAGCTTTTCGATGTCTACTTTGCAGCCAACTGCTTCGCTTAAACCCTGGATGACCCTTGCTTTAATTTTGGTGGGGATGAGGACATTGTTAAGATATAACATAAATACTGAGAAGAGGATAAGTAAGATAAAGCTGATTATAAGGAAGGTTTTTCTCATCGCTTTATTAGTCTACTCTAAAACTTTGCAATTGAAAAGATTTATTTACATGATATAATTTAGAAGCTAAGCGGTATTTATGAAGGTTATAATTTTGTGTGGGATGGTTTGCCAAACACAGGTTTTGCAAAATACGGGAAGTGGCTCAGTTTGGCTAGAGCGCCTGCTTTGGGAGCAGGAGGCCGGCGGTTCAAGTCCGCCCTTCCCGATTAGTCTCCAGCTTTGACAAATTGGGACTAACCCCGAGCAATACTTTTTTATATTTTGTGTCGAGGGGTGAAACTGGAAGTTCTGTGATATGAGAGCGTAGGCGGTTTCCCTCAGCTCAGAATGCTTCTCATGAGAGCTTCGGGATTTCGCCGCAAAATAAAAAGGAAGAGCGGCTTACAAGTCCGCCCTTCCCGATTAGTCTCCAGCTTTGACAAATTGGGACTAACCCCGAGCAATACTTTTTTATATTTTGTTCGAGGGGTGGCCGTTGATTTGCCGGGAATGCTTAGCTTTCTAATAATGTCTCTCTAAAAGGAGGGGTAAATGCATAGAGTCAGGATATCTCTTATAGTTTCAATACTGTTTTTATTTACGAGCCCATCTTTTGCAGGCGACCTTATGGATAAAGAGGCTATTGATCACTATAATGAGGCAGTTAAAGCTCAGAGAGCAAATAATTTCTCCGCCGCCGATGCCTTGCTGCAGAAAAGCCTGCTGCTTCATCCAAACAACCCAAAATATTTCACCGCATTTATGAATAACAGGGGGATAGTGCTTGCTAAACAGGGCAATATTAAGGACGCGGAGGTCGCTTTTAAGGAGGCCCTTAAGGTTGACCCGGATTATGCCCCTACCAAGGTAAATCTTGGTCTTTTGTATGATGCCACTAAAAGTAAGGCCGAAGCAATAGAGTACTGGTACGACGCCCTGGATGTTGAAGAAAACAAGCCCAGGAATTTTGTTTTTGAAGATAGGCTTATAGAGGCTGAGAAATAAACTCGTCTTACCGAAGGCATGCTTTGCAGATCCTACACTAATCGTCCGTATAATAAATACAGATTATGAGTATTTGGGATCTTGTATTTTAAAACCAAATTAATGCGCCTGTAGCTCAGTTGGATAGAGCAATTGCCTTCTAAGCAATGGGCCGGCTGTTCGAATCAGCCCAGGCGCACGATCTCTGAGAATTTTGAGTATTGTCGAGAGAGTCCCAAGTTACCATTCTTTATTGTTTTGTAACAAGGGCTGCATATGTGCTACCTGTTCTCCCTCGCAACCATGCATTATGAAGTTGCTCGGGATAAATTCAGCCAGCAACTTACTCACACTGACGTGTTCGTAAATTGCGGCTTCATTTAGAATCAGCCCAGGCGCACGATAACACAGTAAAAGGATTGAATTAGATGTTTACTAAGACCGGTAAAAGAATAATTTTAATTAGCCTGCTGCTTCTTTTAGTAGCATTCATCAGCTTGCATGTGTTCATTAATATCTTTGGCCGTACGCTACTGACCAAGAAATTACAAGAGTCATTTAATCAGGAGGTTAAGATCGGCTCCTTAAGGACTGCATTTCCCGCGACAATACAGATTAAAGACCTTGAAGTCGGGCGTATTTTTACAATAAATGAGATTTTGATATCCGGAGGCTCTTTTGATCTACTGCGCAGAAGCATATCTATCAGGATTCTTAAATTAGATCAGCCTGTAGTCAATGTTAAAAAAGAAGTCATTAAGCCTGCAGCCGGAAAATTATTCCAGGAAGAAAACAAAGAGCTTGTCAGCGATTCAACGCCGGCTATTTCAGGCGGTTCGAAGAACATCGTTATCCCGCCTCTTATTATAAGAAGGCTTGTCATAAACGACGGTATTTTTAATTTTATCGACAGGACCAAGGGCGATTCGGAGATAATAATAAGGGCTGAAAATGTTAATGTGAGAGTCGATAACCTTACCACCCTTCCTATAAAAAGGGTGATCACTGACTTCGATATCTCAGGCAAGATCCCCTGGCGCCAGGAAGCAGAGACCGGCAGTTTCAATATGGAAGGATGGATAAACCGCAGGAAAAAAGATATCCAGGCGACTATCAAGATCAAAGATATTGACGGGGTTTACCTTTATCCGTATTATTCGCAGTGGGTGGATTTAGAGAAGGCGCGTATAGAAAAAGCAAAGCTGAATTTTACAAGTGAAATACAGGGTTTAAATAATGATGTCACTGCCCATTGCAGGGTAGAGCTTACCGATATCGTGCGTAAACCCAGGCCTGAAGATGAACCGCAGGGTAAAGAAGAGCGTATCGCTGATGTCGTGCTGGGGATTTTTAAGGCCTTAAACCAGGGGAATATTGTATTAGATTTTACTATCAAGACCAAGATGGATAATCCGCAGTTTGGTTTTTCCGATATAAAGATGGCAGTGCAAAATAAATTAACAGAAGCAACAAAGGGAAACGGCTTTGGTATAAAGGATTTAATCGGGCTGCCCGAGAAGCTCCTTGCCGGGACAGTAAAAGGCGCATCTGATCTTGCTAGGGCAGTTATAGACGGTTCTTTTGCCGTAGGCAATGAGTTTAAAAAGGCAGTTGAAGGTTCTTTTCATAAAGAAGAAAACTGATGCCGCGTAGCAAAAAAGATAAATGGTGTGTTTATATTCTTGAGTGCAAAGACGGCTCTTTATATACCGGGATTACCAAAGACTTAGAGAAGCGAATAAATCAGCATAACCGCGGGGCAGGTTGCCGCTATACAAAATACCGTTTTCCGGTTAGAATGTTATATAATGAGTCTTGTTTTTCCAGGCCGGATGCGCTAAAAAGAGAAGCAGAGATAAAGAGCTGGGAGAGAAATAAAAAGTTAAGATTTATCGCAGATGGTTAGAACGAATGACTATGGACTAGTCAGTAATATTGACATTCTTCGATTTTCTGATAGAATTCCATTATGCCCATTAAAAAATGCAAGATCTGCGGTAAGGAATTCTATGTAAAACCCTTCCATATTAGAAAAGGATGGGGAAAGCACTGTTCTATAAAATGCAGGACTAAAGCTCAGCTTAAAGGTAGGATGGTTGAGTGTGCATATTGCGGTAAGGAAATTTGGAGAACGCCTAAAGACTTTAAGAGGTCGAAGCGTAATAAATTCTTCTGTAGTGTGGCTTGTCATTGTTCTTGGGAAAATAAGAATGTTCGCTGTGGTATTAATGCTCCAAATTGGATTTCCGGAGAAAATGTTTACCGCGATTTAATGGACAGAAACAATATCCCGTATAAGTGCGCAAGATGCGGGATTTCTGATAAAAGAGTGCTGGTTGTCCATCATAAAGATGGCAATCGCAGGAATAACGATATTAAAAATTTAGAGCGCATTTGTTGTAATTGTCACGCTATTTTACATAGTCACTAATTAATGGTGGGCGTAGCTCAACTGGTTAGAGCGTCAGACTGTGGCTCTGAAGGTTTTGCGGGTTCGATCCCCGTCGCCCACCCCAAATGTTACCCTCATACGAACACAGGCTCAAACGAGCCACAACGTATGAGGGTTTTTCTTTTTCAGAGGCAGAAAGAAGCGTAAGTATCTTAAAAATGGCTGATTTTATGAAATATCTGCAGAAATATGCGGATATTCAGCCACGAACTTATTGGTATGAAACCCCCTTCTATAGAATTTTCCAGAACGCCCGGCAAAGGTTTTGCCTAGGGAATCGCCCTGAAGACCTAGAGCACATAGTTACAATCGAAAAAAGAGCCTGGGAAAGACATTTAACTCACCTCAATCGTTTAGAACGTTTTCCACTTGATAAAGCTGAATATTACATAAACCTGAAAGAGTCTCACGGCGTTAATAGCATTAGGGCGCTGGGCAATCTTACGGGTGAAGATTGGTCGTACATTGCTAAAATCTTGAGAACTCTGGAACTTCCAGCACCGATCAAAGATTTCCTGCGAAACAATAAGAATAACCCAGACATTATTCAGTTTTTCCATTTACGTAAACTACTTGATATTGTGCGGCAAGGTGAAGAACGTCTGCAATTGAGCAGATTTAGAGAACTTATGCAAGAATTTGAGGAGAACAGTTTAGGAGTGCTGACAGAATGATTTCCACAGGCATATCGCCCACAGAAGCAGCTTTTGAGGTTATTGGTTTGGTTAACGCCAAATCAATAATGGATTTCCTCTTTTTCGAAACCAAAATAGGCTTAGCTGTCTTCTTGATAGGTTTTTTGACCGCTTTGTGGAGATCCGTTAAAGAAACGGATTTTTCGATTCTCTGGGGTTATTTGTTTATGTTTTGTGTCCTTTTATTTATCTTTATTAAGCCTATGGTCAGTCTTGAAAATGCCACTTCCACCATGGAAGTAGCCGGCTGGAAGGGTACAAGCACCCAGGATAGCCTCAAAGAGGCCTTTATTGACTCAGGAAAAGCCCGTACAGGCTCTTTAGGCCTTGTTTCGATAAGTCAGGGCTTCAATTCAATTGTTTTTGGCACAGTCAGCGCCATTGCTAAGGTAACTAAGACACAGGACTTCAATTATCTTAAAAATCCCTTTATTGTAAATAAAGTTTCTTTGCATTTACATGATTTTAGCGCTGATGGGATAACCAAAGATAAGGCATTAAGAAGGGATATCCGGGATTTCCTAAAAAATGATTATCCTCAGACTTTAGGGAGGATGAGCCAAGGCAGACAGCAGGGGCCTCTGCAGATTACCGGTAAATGGTGGCCCGGAGACAGCGAAGTAGTGGCAAATTATGATCAGGAACAAAAGATAAGATGGGGGGCTCTTGAAGCAAGGTTAAGCAAGTACATTGATGATGAGAGAAGCAGATTAGATCCGGCAGGGCAATTTACAGCCATGCTTACTGACCGGAAAACATTAGAGATTAAACTCCTCAGTGGAGAGATGCAAAAGACGGCAACAGAATTAGCGTTTAACGTGTCTGGCTATGGATTGAACCAGCAAGCTCTACAGGGGAGCTGGAATCTAAGAAAAATATTGGGAGGAAGCTTGGCATATCTTGGTTCTTTTGTGGGGCAGTTGTTATCAACCACTTTATCCGAGTTTATGATTAAGGCTTTGCCTTACTTACAGGGATATGCGGTAATGATTATTTACAGCCTGTTCCCGTTTACTTTATTGCTCTGTCTTTTATTCGGGACATATAGCATTTTAAAAGAGTATTTTATATATCTTTTTTGGGTCAAATCCTGGGTCATTGTCTGGGCGTTAATTCACTACGCATCTATCTATATGTTCACCCTGCAGTCAAGCCTTAATTCAGGTACCACTAATTGGTTCATTGAAAAGCCCTATTTTAATACGGTGACAGGGGTGCTTCTAGTAATGTCTCCAGGAATAGCTTGGTTTATGACTAAGGGGATATTAACCGGCATAGGTGAAGCCGCGACAGCATTGACTCTTCATGCGGATAAGGGAGTGGGTAAAGTAGGTTCTAAGATAGGGGTTTAGATGATCAAATTAACTCATAAATTAATTCCTGAAAAATTAGTAGCAAGGTACGAATTACCTGATTTTGAATGCATGAATTATTTTACGAATTATATTTTGGGTATGTTTATTACCCCCAAGCACTTAACGCTCGCGGCGGGCGGTGGCCTAAGAGGCACCTTTTTCAACAACCCCCTCGAAGGCTACCGCACGCCCGTCCCAAACAAAACC
>QZKH01000007.1 GCA_003598025.1 Candidatus Omnitrophota bacterium | reverse complement strand
GTTCCTTCTCGGTCTCTTTGCCATTCTTACTGCTCCTTTCCTCTTACGGGAGCAGTTTACCACTTAAGCACCTGTCCAGTTTTTCCCGGCCAGCTCTATTATATTATCTAGCAGGAAAGTTGATACAAGCAAATATATAGGGTTCCCATCCCCATGATGAACTTGCATAATTATAGTATAGAAAATGCTCACTGATGAGATAATTAGAGAAGCATGATCGCGGGAAGAGGATTTCGTAGTTGCGAATCCACCCAAGATTATCTAAATCATGTTAAAAGGGCTCAAAACAGGTGGATACTAGTGAGGATACTTTAAGGAAATACCCCCCGGGATGGATACTTACACCATCTAGAAGGCCGTTCACCCACGAGGTTTGCAGAGATATGATAAATCAAGTTCCGGAGGCAGCATGTCGATTTCTCTATCATTTAAGAGTTGCAGAAACTTGTCTAAAAAAAACGCGGTCAGTGATATAGGAAATGCCGGATTAATATGAAAATCGGTATTGATGCTAGGTTTATAGAACATAAGACGGGTATTGGTAGGTATTGTCACCATATTGTAGAAGGATTGCTGGCAAAAGCCATAAACCACAGACTGGGTATCTTCGTTGACCATGTTGAGCAGCAGAGAATAATTGAAAAAATGCAACATCATTCAAGTAATACGGAATTGAACAACATAGGAACCAGTAAAAGGAAGGCATTCCATGCTTCTAAGCTTCTAGATGATCAGCTTCTACTTAGGAGTGCATTAGATAGAGACAACTTGGATTTATTGTATTCACCATATTTTAACTTGCCAATATTGTATAGAAAGGCTCCTGTAATAGTTACCATTCATGATATATCCCTAGTGCTTACATGGGAACATTATACATTGAAGCAGCGTTTATATTATGGAAATCTCTTGAAATATTATTCGAAGCACGCAGATTTTGTTGTTACTGATTCGATGAATTCGAAGCAAGATATCATAGGCTATTTGAATGTTGATGAGAAGAAAGTACGAGTAATTAGACCGGGAATACCATCTTGCAAAGCAGAGGCAGAAGGCTGCCGAGACTACTTCTTTGATGGGTATGTACTACCAAAAAACTATATACTCTACTCGGGTGGAATAGCTCCACGGAAAAACATAACTACATTGATAAAGGCATTTGAAATCGTAAGAAGAGAGGTTCCTGAAGATTATAAACTAATAATAACAGGTCCAGAGAGCAAGTATAGGGAACTTTTGTTGAAATATGCCATTGGACTTTCGATTGATAAAGATATCTTCTTTGCCGGGGTAGTAACAGATGAGGAATTGAAACTACTCTATAGGAATGCCAAATTGACGGTATATCCCTCGCTTTATGAAGGTTTTGGGTTCCCAATATTGGAATCACTTATAGAGGACACCCCTGTGGTGGCTTCAAATTCATCGTCGATTAAAGAGCTGGTTTATGATAATGATATGCTAGTAGAACCTTTGGATTACAAAGGATTTGCAGATAGAATGATCACCCTCATTATCGACGAAAACCAATATACTAAGACTCTTGATATACAAAGGGCAGTGGTTGCTGAATATTGCTGGGAAAACACAATAGACGAATTGATGAAGTTGTTCCTAGAAACCATTTAGCATCTTCCATTAAGAGGTTCTCAATGGAACACAACAGGCCTGAACGCAAAGAGAATATTCTTTGCATATCTAATTATAAGTGGGGGGGCATGACAGGGCTTTCTAGTTCACTTATGAGGGAAATGGCGAGATATCACAAGGTTCTTTATTTCGAGCCACCAATGCCTTATATGCCTATTGGTCAAAATTTTAGGTGGCACAATCTCACCTCCTGGCGGCAAGGAATCGAAATGATAAACGATAACTTAATGATCTGCAAGACACCACCTGTATTGCCAGGAAAGAGGATACTTAGATCGGTTAATAGGCAAGCGCAACGGAAATTGGCAGGCTATATAATAGATGTAATGAACTCTCTGCACTTTGAGAAGCCGATATTAATAACTTTTTGCCCTCATTCGGCCGATTTACTCAAATACCTTGGTTACGAGCTCGCCCTATATTTTTGCGGCGATGAAGTATTGGGAGGGAAATATAAGAGAAAAAGGACAATTTTGGGCATAGAAGAGGAGCTATTAAAAAAAGTGGATTGTACAGTTGTTGTTTCCAAAGAATTGTACAAAAGGAAAAAGGATTCATGCAGGGAACTTTTCATAATTACCAATGGAACTGATCATAATCATTTCTGTGTGGCTGGTAAGGAAGTTGACCCCCCTCTCGAGATGGATAGTATCAAAAAGCCGATTGCTGGTTTTCTGGGCGCTGTGGATCACAGGATAAACATTGAGTTTATACGTAAAGCATCGGAGGAGTTAAAGGATTGGTCATTTGTACTTGTCGGTCCTGTTTATAAGAACAGGAATCAGCTCCTCAAACTTAACAATGTTTATCTATTGGGTCAAAAGAATTATGAACAATTACCCAGATTTCTAAGCCAATTTGATGTATGCACAATTCCATACATTCTCGATGATATGACCATCAATTGCTTCCCTATAAAACTATATGAATATTTTTCCTCTGGAAAACCAGTCGTGGCGAGTAACCTGCCAGCATTGGAAGAACATGCGGGTCTAGTTTATATAGCAAACTGCGCAGATGATTTTCCGAGGGAGATATTACGAGCATATGATGAAAGCAACGATAAGAGGAAGAAGCGGATTATGATTGCAGAAAGGAACAGCTGGGAGCATAAAGCAGAAGGGCTCGAATATATACTTCAATATTTAAGAAGTAAGCAACCCTTAAACAGTGGACCGCCTGATGCGAATCTTAAACGTAATTAACAGGTTCGATCGGGGGGGAGCTGAGCTCCTGCTATATAATTTCTTGGTTGATGTTGCCAAAAACACCGATATTGATATTGACGTGTGCACAATATTTGAAAATAGTCATGGTTTGGATAGGATGCTAGAAGGCAGGGGAATAACTTGTCTGAAAATCAATGAGAGACATCGTTATAGACTAAAACCACTGCAAGCTCTAAAAGACATAATGAATAACTACAATTATGATATTGTACACGCACACCTCTTTCCAGCGATCTATTATGTTGGCTTACTAGCTAGGCTTAATAGGAGTTGCTGTTATATTATGACAGAGCATAGCGAAACGAGCAGAAGAAATAGGAAGATACTCAGGCCTATGGAAGCTTTCATATACAATAGTTACGACACAATAGTTTGCGTGAGCAACAATACAAAGAATAATCTTGTTGCCAGGTTGCCCGGCTTACGTCCGCAATTAAATGTCATATATAATGGGGCACCCCCTTGGGATATAACGGCAAGATACTCCTTCCATGAAAGACCGATAGATATTGTTACGGTTGCTTCGATGAGAAGCGAGGTCAAGGGTATAGACGTATTGATAAGAGCAGTATCCTTAACTAATAAAGCCAAGAGGGTATATATAATTGGCGATGGACCATATCGATGTAGGTATGAAGAATTGACCAGAAGCTTGGGACTGGATTACAGAATAACCTTTTTGGGCGAAGTCAGTAATATACCAGAATTTCACAACGAGTCCAAGCTCTTTGTATTGCCCTCAAGAAATGAAGGATTCGGTATATCGATACTTGAAGCTATGGGGGCATCATTGCCGGTGATAGCTTCAAATGTTGGTGGGATACCTGAATTAGTAGTCAATGGAGAGACAGGGATATTGGTCGAACCGGAGAATCCGGAAAGAATTGCTCGAGAGGTGGATTTGATATTAGGTGATGAAGAAAGAGCGCGCGAAATGGGGAGGAAGGGATGGGAAAGAGCAGTTTCTGAGTTTTCTATGACTAATTATACTGCCAATATTGTTAGTGCATATTTAGAAGTCTTGAAACATAATGAATAAGATGTATAACTTTAATAGTGTGAAAATCTATTTAGCCCGTAAGTATTATTATGTGCTGAAGAAGACAGAAAAACTGCGGATAAGACAAGCGGCAAGCGCTAGGGATACAAGCTCACCGGAATTAAGTATTGTTATTCTAGCATGGCCTCCACATTATAGGGATTCCAGAAATTACATTACCCTTATCGAGAGTATAAAGGCAACAACGAAGATATCTTATGAGATTATCCTGATATTCAATTCCTATACAGACGAGATGTTGGATTCAATAGCAAAGCTAACAGGGGATAGCTCCCCTATCCGATTTGCAGTGTTAAACCAAAATATAGGAGTACCTAGAGCTTGGAATGTAGGAGCCCATATGTCTGAGGGTAATTTACTATTTTTCATTAACGAAGATGTGATAGTTGGTAAAGGATGTATAGATGAACTTACGAATACGTTTACTCAAAATAGCAATATTGGGATTGCAGGTCCAGAAGGAGGTTTTTGGGACGCAGATAGGGGAGTGCCGTTGTCCTTTGTGGAATTGAAGAGCGATATTAATTCATGCGATGCAGTATCCGGGTTTATGTTTGCTATACCTAAGACTATATTAGGAGAAGCTGGAGGATTCGATAACAATTACACACCTTGCTTTTTTGAAGAAGTCGACATTGGATTTAGGGTGCGTGAATTGGGATATCAATGTGTTGCCGTAAAAGGTCTGGAATATTTTCATAAAGCAGGAGCAAGCTCATTAAAGCAATGGAAGCGGATCTTCTATTTGGGGATAACCGAGGACATGGGCACAATTACCAACCGCAATAGGAGCTATTTCGTAGATAAGTGGGGGAGACAGCGGAAAGGCTATCTTGGAAACAAAGAAGTCTAACTTATGTGATATATATCTTATATCATCAAGGGAATAGAAGTTACTTATAGGCGAGGAAACATCATGGACATAGGATATCTTGCATACCTGGATCCTTTCGTTTTCGGTGGCGGCGGGGAGATGGTTATGCGTGAAGTTCTCACTTTTGGTAAGAATGCTGGGCATAAGATTGATCTATATTGTGTGAAAGGGCAGAAGATAAGAAAAGCAGATTTTCTAGCAAATAAAGACTTATTCATATTGGCCGACATTTTTAATTGCTATACCCATCCACACTTCTATAGCTGGGGATTATTAAGCGAATTAATTAGCAGGCAAAAGTATATTCACTTCGATAATGCTTATGTGGAGATATGCAATCTTGGTTATCTTCCTTGCTGTGGCCAAACGGGTTATGATAATTGTGTCTACAAAAGAGAAGGAAAGTTCAAACGATTCCTAGCGACGGCATATAAACTTGGCATTGGGAACGCAGTACATGACCTTAATGGCTGTTTTAGATTGAATACAAGGTGGCTTTACAGAGAGTCAAAGCTCAATATATTTGTATCACCGCTACATAGAAATATTGCTCTTAAAATGTTAGGACAAGATGTAATAGACCCTAGCTATGTTATGAAGCCAATAGTTGATACGAGACGTTTTCGTGATATGCAAGAGACAAGAGACATTGAAAATCTTTATATTGGCCCACTTAATGAGGCCAAAGGCATAGAAAATATAAGAAATTTATTTCCAGGAGGTGATATTACTCTAATAGGCGATATTGGCGAAGAAAGATATAGGCAATATGGAGACTATATTGGGCATGTGGCTTATTCAGAAATACATAAATACTTCAATAGAGCAAAAAATTTCGTTTTTCTACCAGAATGGCCGGAACCGATGGGGCGTGTTGTTATCGAAGCAGCACTATGCGGCTGCAACCTTATAACAAATGATAACGTTGGTGCATTATCCTTCAACTTCGATATTAGAGATCCCTCCAATTTTGATAACGTGTTGGAAGAAATATGGGATATGATAGAAGGTATAATTTGATGGTTGATCACCGCCATTCTTATGAGACACGAAAACGAGAATACCGCCTTAAGGGAAGTACCTTCCTGCCACTTCTGTTCTTGGTCAATTCCATGGTGTGGGTTCTCTTGTTCTTATATACAAATAAACCAATATTCATTATCTTTATATTTGCGATTCCGTGCTTTGTGTTTGCTGCTGCAAAACCTATAGCAGGCATATGCATATTCTTTTTCTGGATGATTATAATTGGTGTGACCCGCCCAATTGGTGTCAGTCTGTTCAGCGTAAACTTATTAGGAATTGATTTGGTTGTAATACTTGCATTACCGGCGTTCATAGCAGCGCTATTTAAGAAACGTGGGGGCAGGGTAAAGACCACAAAGAATCCAATTATATATGTCCTGATATACATGTTTATCGCCATCTGCATCGGGCTTATATATGGAAATGAGCGACTATGGTTGACCAGGGATATCCGTGTTTTTGCATATATTATTGTCATATATTTTTGGAGCGCTTTGGTGATAGACAATGAAAGAAAGCTTAGAATACTGACGGTGTCCTTAATAGTGGCAACCGCGATAGCGGGGCTACTGGCACTTATTATTGAGCACTCTGCGCTTCAGGGCTTGCTTTCAGATTTGGGGTTGCAGGGTTATAGCGAGTCGGTAGGTGGGTTAGACGTTGCCAGAGTAAGGTTTGGAGGCACCGAAACCTATTCTGCCTTAATGCTGCCATTTCTTGCATCCCTGTACTTTAGCAAAGAAAAGAGGTATAAGTATTTCGCACTTGTTGCCTTACCCTTTATATTAATTGGCTTAATTTTATCGTTTACTAGAACAATTTGGATAGCTGCGGGGATAGGTACCTTCTTTTCTCTTGTTTACACTATGAGGAAAATGTCCGGAAGAAAGGTCATGCAATTTGTATTGCTGCTCCTGATCCTAACAACACTTTTAATGGGCGTATTAATGATAAGCACAACAGGTGGTGCTACTTACGGCGAGGCAGCTGAATATCGTTTAGGAAGATTATTTGGAGGAGGAAGTACCTCCGATCCCAGTGTTTCTGTACGTATAGACGAAAGCGAAGCACTTATTTCCTCTTTGAGGGGGAATATATTTTTTGGAAAAGGTATCGGAGCAACGTACGGTTTTTTCATCTCGTCTACAATTCCTTATATATCAGGTTGGTCGCATAATGGTTGGTTCTGGTTGATTTTGAAAGGTGGGATAGTAGGTTTTATACTGATTTTCTTTGCAGTATATTTAGCAATCCGCAATGTCGAGAAAGCTATCAATGAAACGGATGAAGATAACAGCTTAAAACTGATACTTATTGGTTATACTAGCTCAATAATCACCCTCATCGTAATGTCGTTAGGAGTGAATAGCATAGCGGGCATCGGCGGAGCAGCTTTTTTTGGGCTCTTCTTTTGCATAGCGAGAAACGCAAACCTTTTTATGGAAGTTACACGATGATATTGCAATTGTTTCGGGCAAGCTATAGGTTAGATACCGGCTACAGGAGGCGCCGCCATTAATGAATAGGGCCCTCTAATAACACGTGTAGGCGATTCATGAAATTTGACAATAATCAAAGATATGAGCATTTGAAAATGGTAGAGATTTGAATGTTTTCAGATTGAACTATTGTGACTGTCTGTTGCTAGAGATAACGATATACATATAGCGAAGCGGCCCTTAGGTTATGAATATGTGGTCAATGTGGAAGCAGCCTTGTGTAGAAGCATCTCAAGGTATGAAATCAGAGGAGAATGTTGGGTTAAGGATCCTACAAGTTGCTGCTACATCGGTAACCGTAGAAAAATTGTTGTTGCCATTAATTGATGCTTTGTTAGCGCAAGGTCATAATGTCGATATCGCCTGTGCAAATGGGAAACACGCAGATGCTTTAATAACGAGGAACTATAACATACTCATATTTCCTTTTAAGAGGGCGCTACTCTCCCCTTCGCACGCGTTATCCTTTTGGCAGCTCTTCTGGCACCTTAAGAAGACCAGATATGATGTGGTCCATTTTCATACGCCAATGGTGTCGCTAATTGGACGAATTGCTGCAAAGCTTGCAGGGGAAAGCGTAATAATTTACACAGCACATGGTTTCTACTTTCATGATCAAATGAATCAGCTTCTAAGAGGAATAATTGTGCTTATTGAAAAGATACTCGCAAGGTGGGCAACAGACTGGCTTTTTCTGCAAAGCATGGAGGATATGGAGATTGCAAAAGAAAAGCGATTCTTGATTGATGAAACGCACATGGTATGGATCGGGAATGGCGTGAACAAGGATGCCTTTTTGGCTAAGTATGATATTGAAGGGAAGAGAAAAGAGATTGGCTTAAAGAAGAATGATAAGGTAATTGCTTTCATTGGAAGAATTGTAAAAGAAAAAGGAATTGTTGAACTAGTAGAAGCATTCGCAGAGATAAAGTCCTCCCAGCCCATCGCAAAACTACTTGTCATCGGTGAGGCTCTTGAAAGCGATAGGGACAGAAGCACTTATATAAAGATACAGTCTTTTGTCAAGAATGCTGGCATGCAAAATGAGGTTCTGTTCCTAGGCTTTCGAAATGATATCCCCGAGTTGTTAGCGGCTAGTGACATTTTTGCCCTCCCCTCATACCGTGAAGGTATGCCAAGGACAATTATTGAGGCGATGATGAGTGGGAAACCCGTCATAACTTCTGATATAAGAGGATGCAGGGAGGAGGTAGTTAATAAAGAAACAGGCTTTCTAGTAGAGTCTCGAGATGTCAACAGCATCAATAAAGCCCTTGGAAAGTTGCTTTCTAATGAAGAATTAGTTATGGAAATGGGGGAGAAGGGTAGAGAAAGAGCCCTAGCCTTATATGATGAAGAGATAATTATTAATAGACAGGTTTCGATTTACGATACTATTAAACAATCGAAGTGAATGTGCGTATGAACATGGTGTTGAGAAAATGAAGGGCATTAAGAGAGTCCTTGATATAATAATTAGCGTACTCCTTCTCGGCTTTACATCGTTAATATTTATAGTCGCTAGCATTGGCGTAAAACTCGCCTCGAAGGGGCCAATATTGTTTAAGCAAGAAAGAATAGGGTTACAGGGTAAACCTTTCGAAATATATAAATTTCGGACCATGCTTGTTAATACAGAAGAACGGACCCTGGGAAGATACATTAGCAAAGAAGAAGAGGCGATAACGGCAATCGGTAAATTCCTAAGGAGATGGGCAATTGATGAGCTTCCTCAACTTTGGAACGTTATTAAGGGTGATATGAGCCTTGTTGGCCCACGACCAACCCTAAAATATCAAGTCGATAAGTATGATGATCATCAGTGGAAAAGGTTGAATGTTAAACCAGGGATAACCGGTTGGGCTCAGGTAAATGGGCGAAATCTGCTTTCTTGGCCTGATAGAATAGAGCAAGATATCTGGTATGTTGATAACTGGAGCCTTTTCCTAGATATTAAGATCATGCTCATGACTATCCCGGCGTTGTTGAGAAAGGACTTTGCTTTTGCAGAAGAGAATGTTGGGGACGATGAGATAGTTCGGCTGGATGAATGAAAGGCTGTTTATGCAAGAATTAAAGTCACTAGGTGAGGGTGCGATCATTTATCCGATGGCGAAGATTATCAAGCCAGAGGTTATCGAAATTGGGCCGTATTGTAAGATTGACGATTTCACATTTATATATGGTGGAAATGGTATAAGAATTGGCAGATATGTGCATATAGCTTCATTCGTAAGCATTATCGGTGGTGGAGTATTAGAAGTTGGGGATTATACTGCAATCGCGGCTGGTGCAAGATTAATTACTGGGACAGATACATATAAAGGAGGCGCCAGGATGTCGGCAGCACTTCCCCTTGAGCAGAGAAGCGTTCAATTAATGAGGATAATTATCGGGAAAGATGCCTTTATTGGCACCAGCGCGGTGGTGCATCCAGGAATTACAATCGGCGAGGGAGCAATTATAGGAAGCTGCAGCCTTGTTCTCAAAGATTGCGAGCCATGGACAATCTACGCGGGTGTGCCATGCAAGCCGATAGGCAAAAGACCAAAAGTAAACAGGTCAGATATCTGATAGGGTATAAGTAGATGCAGATTCCTTTCAACAGACCCACCCTACCCCCTTGGGAGTTGATCAAGGAAGCCTTCCATAGCTTCTATGACACTGGGCATATAACCAACGGCCCGCTAGTAAGGCAATTAGAGTTAGAAGCGAAGGATATTTTGCGCGAAAGAGATGCCATAGCGGTTTCATGCTGCACAAGTGGGCTTATTCTCGCTCTCAAATACCTGGGCCTGAGGGGCAAAGTTGCACTCCCAAGCTACACTTTCTTTGCTTCCGCTCATTCTTTGGTATGGAACAATTTAGAGCCTGTCTTCGTGGATGTGGAGGAAGATACGTGGAACCTGTCAGTAGGACGTCTTGAGGAGGCATTGGGAGAGGAAGAGGATATAACCGCGATTATGCCGGTTCATGTCTTTGGCAACCCATGTGATGTCCGTGCTCTTGAGAGAGTGGCTCGCGATAACGGGCTTTCCTTGTTATATGATTCTGCGCATGCGATGGGCGCTAAGGTTGGTGAGGAACGGGTGGGAAGCTTCGGAGATGCCGAGGTTTTTTCCTTGAGCCCCACCAAGATAGTGGTTGCCGGAGAGGGCGGAATAATTACTACGGCCGATAGGGTTTTAGCTGAGATGCTCAGGGCCGGTAGAGATTACGGAAACACCGGTGATTACAACCCTTCTCTTGTAGGCTTGAATGCACGCATGAGCGAGTTTCATGCAGCCCTTGCCATTGGAAGCTTTCGCCTCCTTGAGTTAAACGTACAGCTCAGGAACACAATAGCGGAGAGGTATAAGGCGGGCCTTTCGGGGCTCCCTGGGTTGGTGTTTCAGGTTGTCAAAGAGGGGAATCGGTCCACATACAAAGACTTCACGATGCTCATTGATGCGAGTGTGTTCGGTATGAACCGCGATGTTCTTGCATGGTACTTGGCATACAATGGTATTGACACCAGGAAATACTATTATCCGCCTGTACATAGAACTGCCATTTACTGGGATAAGTGGGGCAATAAATATGATAAAGACCTGCCTATTACGAACATGTTATCCAAGAATGTGCTATCATTACCCATCTGGTCCCATATGGATGAGCGCATTGTGGAATTGGTTGTGGAGAGAATAAATGAAGCGCACTGCAAGGCGGACGAGGTAACTTCCGAATACTTGAAAGAAAAAAGAGACAATCCTATATAAGCGTTGGTACCAATACTATCGGCGAAGAACTCACCTGGAGGGTATGTCACGTCCGAACCAGAAAATAGTCTTTCGGATCCCTTCCCATACGTTGACTTGTGGATGGTACCCGAGAAGGTACTTAGCTTTGCTTATCGAGGCAAGTGAATCTCTCACTTCACCTGGCCGTATTCGTTCCCAATCAATACCAACCTCCTTACCTAATTCCCCCATAATGAACTCAGCCAATTCCCTTACAGTTATGCGCTGGCCGCAGGCGATATTGATGATCTCGCCTGCCGCACCAGAGGCGCTTGCGGCAAGGATATTGGCTGAGACCACATTGTCTATGAAAGAGAAATCCCGGGTCTGACTGCCGTCTCCATAAATGGTGATGGGTTCTCCTTTGAGCACATGCGTGATAAACCTCGGTATAACTGCAGCATATTGTGAAGTGGGATCCTGTCGAGGTCCGAAGACGTTGAAATAGCGCAGGCAGACGGTTTCCAGGCCGTATAGGCGATGAAAGAGCTGGCAATAGCGTTCCCCGCTGTATTTGCTTAGTGCATAGGGGGATTTCGGGTCAACTGGCATATCTTCTACTTTTGGCAGCGTGGGTGAGCCCCCGTAAACGGAAGATGAGGAAGCATACACTACCCGTATAACAGCCGCTTCCCGCGATGCCAAAAGGACTCTCAATGTGCCTTGTGCATTGACTTGGTCAGTGGATAGCGGGTCTTCTATAGAGCGAGGGACGGAAGGTAGAGCGGCTTGATGGAACACAACCTCAGTATTGCTTAGCGCTCTCTTGAGGGTACTTTCATCGCGGATATCGCCTTCTATGAATTCGACATCCGCTATATAATTCTCCAAGTTCTCTAGTTTTCCGGTACTCAAGTTATCAAGACACCGGACTTTTGCACCAGTTTCAAGAAGTGTAGTGGTTAGGTTAGAGCCAATAAAACCAGCCCCTCCGGTAACCAGAACTTGCTTGCCCTTGAGATATGCTGTATCCATAACGTGACATATTCTACCTGAGTCCTAGCAAATATTCATCAGGGAAGATATATTACTTAGCGAGGCATGTTCTTCCTCGATCACTTAAGATAGTCTGCAGTCCACATAATTGTGTATCATATTCTTAGTCAAGGGTGGGGCAATTCACACCGAAGCTTGATCTAGCGTGACGGATGGTAAAATGTTGGTGTCAGAAGTGGCAGATGGAGGATTTCGTTAGTAGAAAATGAAGACCATGAGAGAAAATGCTGCAAGGGCGATCAATTACAGGCTCTGCATTCTAGCTAATTGGTTGGCCGGTTCGAGGTTCAATGTAAGTGTCCTTGAACTGACCAAGTATCTATTAAAGCATGGTTTCGAATCGAAGGCTCGATCCATGGTTCGGAGTGTAGGGGAAGAGACTGACTACTACGTTATCAGATTGAAGGACATTGAAGTGCCGTTGTACTATCCTAGGGGGTTACAACTGCTAGATTTTTACCAAGTGATAGTTGAGCAATGTTTTCCTGACAGCTGGCACAAATATAGTTGTGATCATACGTTGGTCGAGGACGGTGACATTGTTGCGGACTGTGGTGCCGGAGAGGGATTGTTCGCCTTAATTAACATCGCGAAATGCAAGCGGTTGTACGCAATCGAGCCACATCCCAGTTTTGTCGATGCTCTCTCTAAAACCTTTGGGGGTCATGAAAACATCGAGATACTGCCCTTTGCCCTATCGGATAGACTTGGAGATGCTTTTCTCAGCGATGCAGGTTTGACGTCTTCTTTAGGGGTGTCAATAGAGGGTATACCGGTCAAGGTTACAACTATTGATACACTTTTCTATGAAAGAAGCGTTCCTTGTACATATATCAAAGGGGACCTTGAGGGGTTCGATTACCTAATGCTAAAGGGTGCTGAGAACACGATTCGAGAGAACCTTCCTAAAATCGCAGTCACGACATACCATGCTACTAACCATGCCGAACTAATATCAAGATATTTGAAAAAGATATGCCCTGAATATAATATATTGGAAAAAGGCGTAACCAACGTATTTCGCAAACCAATAATGCTTCATGCTTGGGTTGACTAGAAAGAGCTGGCCGGGAAAAACTGGACAGGTGCTTAAGTGGTAAACTGCTCCCGTAAGAGGAAAGGAGCAGTAAGAATGGCAAAGAGACCGAGAAGGAACCA
>QZKH01000005.1 GCA_003598025.1 Candidatus Omnitrophota bacterium | reverse complement strand
TTACCATCAAAAGAGCTATGAAGGAAGTGTCCCCCTCTTATCTAAGGGACAGTCCTGCTTTGTTTTTAGAACCGTCCCTGATTATTTTACTTTGCCCAATATACAAAATCACCGAATTGGGATATAGATGTACCATTTGGAAACTTGAAAATTCTTTTATAATTAGTCCCATCAATATTCATAATACAGGCATAAACATTGTCATAAAAAGGTGTTCCTCTACCAAAAAAGACGATATACTTTGCTATTGCTTTTAAATAATGAAGGCCCAGTCTAAACAATTCATCTTTCTGTCCTATATCTGCAATAAAAAGTATCCTATTGCCATCAGGGGTAAATGTAAAGCGCTTAAAATACATATAATCTTCTTTGCCTTCAGTTAAATTGACTAAAGTCTTATTTTTTAAGTTTAACGAATAAATCCCTTCTGGAAGAGACTCTCTATTAAAATTCCCCATAAATATAATATCGCCACCATCGGGTGAAAACTTCATCTCCCAAACTCGCACTAAAACAGTTTCTCTATCTTCTAAGGTATATATTTTATTAAGATTAGAGCCGTCTATATTCATGATGTAGAAATCAAGTTTATATACATAATTAGCATTACCCCATTTTGTGCTCTCTAATAAAGCAAAAGCAAGTTTTTGACCATCTTTAGAGATGCAGAAGTCGTCTATATTTTTCCTTCCAGTCCACTTGGACCGCATCTCTTCATCACTAAAGAAATAAGTTAATCTTTTCTGATTGCTACCATCTAAATCCATAACCGAAATATCCTTTTGGAAGGTATTATATATTCTTTGGCTATCCGGAGAGATCCTATAAGCCCCATTACCAACATAAAACACTTTACGATTTCTTCCGTCATAATCCATAACCATATTTACCCGGCCATTAGCATGAGAATTAAAAATAATCTTGTTCCCATCAGGAGAAAATTCAAGACAACCATTGCCTTTTTCCATATAGGTTAGAGGCCGTTCGTGCTTATCATTTGTATCAATTATATATATATCCGAGGTGCCGCCACCAACTTTTTCTCCAATTTTACGACCTCGGCTGTCCCTTATAAACTCTTTGTTTTCTCCGTTACGGTCGCTGACAAAAATAATACTGCCTGATGTCGGTGAAAAAACCGGGGATATATCAATAGCCGCGTTCTTTTCCGTATCAGAATTACTTGTTAATTTTTCTAAATATGTCCCATTTGTGTTCGCGGTATATATTTCATAATCACCGTCGATAGGAGAATCAAAAGTGATTTTTCCTTTTGGAATATCGGAATTAACAATCCTTATTTTTATGAATTGAAAAAGGCTATAAAACAAAAATACCGCCAGAATAATACCGATTAGATTTATTTTTGCATTACTTTTTCTATTCATTTTACCTCCTATCTATTCAAATTTATATTCGGCATTGGCAGCGGCCTGACAGTAGGCAGAGATGGAACGCTTATTCTCGGTGAATTTAGATAATAATTATCAGGTGCGCGTATATTAAAATTATAATTTCCGCTCCAAGAACCGCTTTGTGGTGTATATATAGGCCTTGGAGTATAAATTGGCTGATTTGAAAAAGATGAAGATGGCATCTGTGGCAATCTTGGCATATCAAACCTTGGAACTTGTATTGGCTGAACTTGCTGAACACGAGTAATTCCGCTACCCATATCAGTTTTTGGCATTATCTGATAATTATCCCAACTTTTCGTTCTAATAGTACTAACACCTGGAACAATGGAAGTTACTGTTTCTTGCATTCTATAATTGTAAGAAAAATTCGAATCGTAAATTGTTCCTGACGTGGAGCTAAACGAAGCCAAAGGAATTTCTTGGCCGAGAGAAAAAGTTAAAGCATTTTTTCTTGTATCTATATTATCGAAATATTCTCCATGATCAACCATAACTATTCTAGAATTAGAACGAAAAGCTGTTGGCCATGAAAAAATATCCAGAGGAGAGCAAAAATTAACACTATCCCCACCTGTAGTAAAACCAACCCTAGTGTAATTTTCAGCACTTTTGTTATCAGGAGACCCCATCCCTTGTATATTTATAGGAATATATATACCGTTCTCACGTAATATTGCATTAATTTTTTGGATACCATAAAAACTCAAAGGATTAGCTGCGCTATGTAATACAAAAAGAAGAGAATTTGCATTTATCTCTTCTCTAGCTTCAATCACTTGCTGAGCAAGATTTCCAGTAAAATTACTTCGGGCCGCAACATAATCTTGAGGGTTACCAGTCCAATTAAATTCTAATACTTTTACTAAACCCAATGCTTCCAACTTATCAAAATCTTGCCTCATTTTATGATGCTGTGACCAACTTCGATCCTGCGGCCTAGAGGTTAATGGATTTGCATCATCTAAACCCGGTACAAAAACAACTACAGATTTTCTTAATCCAGTTAATCCTTCCAAATTAAAGCTTACAGTTGGCTCAACCTCCCTAAGAGAAGAATATGCTATTGTCCTTAACCATGCGTCTTCCTGCGGATTATTCAATGTGTCCATTAATGGTTTTGTTAAATCCGGAAATTTAGGTAAACTACTAGCTAAGCTCAAGCCTGCAAGCCGCCTTACTTCAATACTGGGATCTTGTAATTTAGGGATTAATAACCTCGTTACTTCGGGAATATCAATTTGGCTAAAACTAGATACCGCAGCACTGCGCACCTGCCAACTCGGGTCATCAAGCATTGGTTTTATCGGCTCAACAAGCTGCGGATTAGCTGGAATTCTATTACCTAACGCGCCAATTGCCGCAGCGCGAACTAGCGCATTACTATCTCTTAAAGCATCAGTCAAAGGCTGCGTCAGCGACGCAGAGTCAATTGTAGAAGCAGCCAAAGCCGCAGATTGCCGCAGAGCCCAATCACCAGTTCTTAAATTCTGCCCAATAACATTTGCGACTTCCGGCCTGTTTACTCCGCTTAAGGCAAGAGTAGCAAGAGAACGAACGTCCATATTAAGGTCGCTCCTGGCTATTTTTATAACTGAATCCGCTAAAGCCGTATCCGATGGTATATTAACTGCCAGCGCCTTAACTGTTCCTATTCGTATTTCAGGAATCGGATCATCAATGTACGGCCTGGCTACATCGATGTTAGCTTGCGGAACACCGGGTAATGCATTTATTGCTGCTGCACGAACCGAAGGAATCTGGTCTTTAACAAGTGACTCTAACGGCTTACCTGCTTCCGGAATACCCAAGGCACCCAATGCTATTGCCGCAGCTTCTCTTGCTTCGGGAAAAGGATCTGTAACTAACGGTGTAATTAAATCTAAGACTTCCGGAGTGCCAATATTACCTAAAGCTATGGTAGCAACTTGCCTGACGCGCGGGTCAATATCCACAACAAATGGCCTGACCATATCAATAGCGGCTTTAGTCTTGTTGCTGCCCAGGTCAGAAAGTATCCCACATCGCAGTTCAATGTTGTCTGCTTTTAATTCCCCGGTAATTGGCCCGGCTAATTCCGGATGGCTGTCAACATGTCGAGCTAAAACCATTGTCGCCGCAACCGATACAATCGCAGAAGGATCTTGCAGCTTTTGAAAGACGGCATTAAATAATTGCGGATTATCGTCCAACCTGGAATCGCTAACAATTATGGCTGCCTGTATTACCCTCTCTTCCGGGTCAGAAAGCATTCTTGTAAATTGTTCTACATAATCGTTACCGGGATGTATGCCTAAGGAAAATAGCGCCCTTTCTCTGATTCTCCATTCCGGAGAATCAAGTTGCGATTCAATAACATCCAAAACATCCTGGCGGTCAGAAAACCCTAAAGTTCTGATACAGCTAACGCGCACATCCACATTATCCTCTACTTTAAAACGGGACAATACTGCATCTGCTATTGCTGGATCCGTCCTAACTGTAGAATCAAGAGCCCTTATTGCCTGAGCCCTGGTTATCGGACTATTGTCGTTAACATGCTGCAGGAATATATTTTTTGTTCTTGAAATATCAAATCCCGATAAAGCGGCAATTAATAAATCAGCCGGAGCTGATCTTTCCTGGAGCATATAAGCCAAGTTTGAATAAGCATCTTCTGTTCCTATTTCAGCGAGTGCAAATATCGCTTCTATATCGATATAATTGTCATTTAGCCTTGCTAATCCTACCAACAGATCAACTGCGCCCTCATCATGAGAATTACCTAAAATATGTATCGCCTCTCTCACGATATCGCCCTCAACACTTGCCAACTCGGCTGACGAAGGATAAACAACATCTCCGGGAACCGAAACAATGCCATTGCTGTAACCTGAAGTAGTACGGTTTAACCCTCTCTTACGCGAGTTTAAACGCTCCATAACAACAGGAGATAACTTTTGTATAATGGATTTTGCCGTAGCCATTAACTCCGGGCTTTGAACCCCTTCTAAAGCTAATAAAGAAGCGTAACAAACTGACAAATCTGTATCTTTAGCGGTAACAAGTAAAGCATCTATTACTCTCTGTCTGCTGAATTGGCCTAACTTTAAAATAATCCCGCTGCGCATTTGCGTGCTGTAATTCTGGGCATCCGATACTACCGGGATAAGATTATCAATAAATTCATACTCTCCCCATTCCAATAATACCGAGGCTGAAACAACTGAAACATACTGCTTCAACCTGTCTACCGGGACCCATTCTGGCGCAAATAAATAAAAACCCTCACCCGGAACCTGGCTGGTTAATGCATCTAAATCAGGCCCTAAAGAAATCGGGATTACTTCATATTCGCCATTTAATCCTGCAAGTAGAACCTTCCTGGCTAGGGGTGTATTGCTGAGTATTATCGCCCTTGCTTCGTCAAAAGCATCCTTAAAATCTCTGTTTGCGATCAATATTTCTAAATGTTTATGGCGGGCGTTTCTAAATTCATACATGGGCACATTGTGCTCTGCTGCCATTTGCGGGTATTTATCTTGCAAAGCATCCTCTTTAAAATCACCTATATCTCTTTGTAAATATTCTTCTATCGCTGCTCTCTTCTGTTCTTCGTTTCCAAGTTTCGTAGGCTTAGAATAACTTTGACTCATTACTCCTTTCATTAAACTTAAAGCTTGCATGGTTTTTTCAGAATATACCCCTTCTTCTTTGATGGTTTGGTTTACCATCTTGACATATTTCAAAGTATCCAGACTCTGCTTTAATTCCCTTGTGGTCGCGCAACCACTCAGCACAGTGGCGCTTATGAGTAATATTATAACTCCATAATTAGCTAACCGTATCAATTTATTCCAAATTATTCTGGGCAAAGAAGATAGAGATAGAATCGCGGCCTGCGGCGGGCCGTGATGTAGAACAGAAACTAAATATTTACTTAACCCGTTACTCGATAAAGGAAACGCCAAACCAGTTCGCTTCAACGAAACCGGAGAGCTGCTCTTGTTTTCACCATCCTTATCAGATTGCTTGTCATCTTCAAATAAATACAATCCTTCCGGGACATCGTCAGCGCGTTTTAATAGCTCCTTATTCTGGCGCAATACGCGTACCTGTTCAAAATCGCTCTCTGCCATAGATAGCGCTGCAAAAATCATATTCCTATCACGGGTTACTATAAACCTCTGTATGGAATTAATACTGTTTAAAAGGTCCGTGAAGAAAAGGTGCAGCATGATTAACTCTTTTTCTTTAACCAGCCTATTTGTAAAAACGTGGATTCTTATTACTTCATAATGAATGGCTTCCCAGTCGCTTTTTAGTATTCTGCGTTTGTTTAGAATCTCCCTAATTTTGGATATTGTCCTGCCTGCTTCTTCCTCTAAGATAACGGAGTATTCTCCGGCCTTCCTTTCAAGCGCAGCTCTTTTTTTGCCTGCCGTATTGTCTTTTTTACCTCTAGCCGGACTGCTGGAAGAATTAGAAAAGTTATCATTGTTTGCCTTGGCTACACTAGAACTTGATACTTTATCCATATAATATCTCATTGTATGCCTACCTATATATTCTGCGACACGGAAAGGGCATAAATAAAATGCCGAATTCTCCCTAATAAAGGTAGAAGAAATCGGGGGGTATATCCCTGTGTTACAATTTAAAACTTCTATATTAATATCAGATAAAGTGACAACTTCTCTGGCTGGCTGGCCATCCCCGGAGATAAAAGCTATACCCAAAGACAAATCTCCTTCATAGTTTATTAATTCATGACGATACCCGCTCATCAAACGGTTGAAACTATCAAACACTACCTCTCTTGCCTCTAACCCGCAAATATAATAGAGTTGTTTCACTTTACCTCGATTCAATTCCGCGAAACGGAAGAAATTATCTTCTCCGAACAAGTCGTTATCTCTGCCTACCGAGGAATACGTTAATAATGGATAAAATGGCTCAAGAGCCGATTTGAGCATAGCATGGCGATGTGATGCTGCTGTTTTATTAGGCTTATATTTACCTTCGCCGTAACCGGTAAAAGTAACAGCATCTAATCTATAAACAGATATTGCCTGTAAGGCTGCACACAAATGCGACCAGTGGGGAGGATCTGCAGTAACACAAAAAACACCGACCTTATTTCGTGAACCATAATCTAAAGGGTTAAAAGAGCCGTTTTCAGCCAACTTTTGTATACTGATAAGGGCATTGTTAACCTCTTCCTTTGCAATAGATAGTCTGGATCTTCCATCCGAATCTGGCGCCAAAGATACCGACTGAGAAAAATCATGCTCTGCCAAATTTCTTATATAATCGATAAGTCGTGAATTAAAAATACTTGGTGGCACATCGATACCAGGCAAGCAAGGTTTAATCACAGGCTTTACATCGGTAATCATACGACAGACAACCTCTCTTATTCTCCGGTCATAATTCAATAATTCCATTGTAAAGGCTACTGCTTGCAATTCAGTAAATCCTCTATAAGCATGCCCTATAAAATCATGATGCCCTATAAGGCGGCCGTACTCAACAGGAGTAAACCTAGAAAGTATTATTGGATGCATATAAATGGTTTTTGTAGAGTGATTATACGCCATAGTAGGTGACCTATCTTGGCCGGAGGGGATATCACAAGTAACAATAATCTCAACATCCAACGGCGGCCCATCTATATAATGTGACACAAAGCCGATTATCTGATTCAATTTTTCCCAATTTCCTAAAGAAGCTGGTGCGGGCGGCAAAGTTTCATTAAAAATAAAATTATTTCTGCCGATAATTGTCAACCTTCCCAGCCTTAATTTCGGAGTTTGAGCAATATCGGCAGGAGTATACAGGATATTATCAGGTGCCATAAAATTAACGTGTTTGGGCACAGAGTGACTCATCCTGTATCTTTGTATTGCAGGTTTTACCTGGTCTTTGGTTAAGTCAGCTAATCTATTCAGCGCGATATTCATTTCATGGTGCGCACAGATAGGCGCACATCTCGTAGAAATTGCTCCGCCATTAATGTATTCAAAGAAACGCGTACGCTCTTTGCTTTCCAAAATTGACATAAGACCTTGGGAGACGAGATTTCCTATTTCAAATCCTGGTGTACCAGCCCATTCAACACACGGATACACTGTTCCATCAGGCCAAATCACAATAATCCATGGGCATGCTAAACATTTATTATATGGTTTAGTAGAAGCGCTGGCCAAATCTAAAAATTTCTTCCTGGGATAAATAACCTGTATTGATGAACCTTCATTTCGAAGGAATGGTATTATGTTATCTTCAATAATCGTTAACGCCAATTGCAACGTCCTTGCAGAAACCTGCTCATCATGGTACATAAAACGTATGAATTCTTCAGCAAAATCACTCCCGAAATTATCTGTTAAATGGTTCACTATTTCTGCAATCCGTGATTCATCATACTGCTTGCTGCTCTCATAATTACCTACTGGCCTGATTTGCAGGCTATAAAACCCTCTGGCCCCACCACATTTTCTGGCAATGTCAATTTCTACCTGCCTTAATCGCTTAGCTAAATTAAACATATCATTTACATTCAAGACATTCACCACAAAACCTATGCTGATATCTGCCGCTGAACGATGTTGTAGTTTTTGCATAGCTAAAGATTGCGCATTAACAAGCGTTTCTTCAAAATCAGCTACTCCAACAGTTAATTCTTCAACTTCTTCACTACCCGCATTTAAACTTATCCTTATATAGGTTGGATCAATATTCAAGAGTTCATTTATAAAACTGTCATTTAACCTTGTCCCGTTAGTATTTAAAGATACATTTATCCCTAATTCCTTGCAATACCTCATAGCAGATGCCAAATGCGGGTATATAGTTGGCTCTCCACCCCCAGTAAATATTATGCCTTTGATGCCGACTCTACTACACTCTGTTATTACTTTGCGCATTAAGTCCTGATCCATGGTCTGTTGTTTTATTTTTAGGGCAGAGACATCAGCAACCGGCCTCCGATCATCTCTTCTTGTGCTACCCTTGGCTCCTCCATAGCAACAAAAATAACACCTATGGTTACATTTCAAAGTAGGCATGAGGTGCGCCGTAATTGGTCTTACTCCTTGGAAATCTCCTTTAATTAATCTGTTTAGCCTATCAGTATGGTACATCCATTTAAAAGGCGCCAGCGCCCCATAATTATCTCCAAAGCTATCACTGTTATTGGATACAGGGCTAGATATACCTCTGCCTGTATTAACCAAATGGCTAGTATAATACGATAATGGCTTTGCCATATTAATCTTGACTCGAGAAACTATCTTTTCTAGTGGACTGCTTGCTGATTCATCCCTAATTATATCTTTGCCATCATTTACATGTCCGGATACAAATCTGAATTTCCTCTCACCCATCCCCTGGAACAACCCTGAAGTAAATACAATATGCTCCATAGCATCGCTTGCGGTCGTAAGACGGATCTCAGTTGCCTTACGTTTCTCCAATTGCATAAGCATATCAACAAATAAGGCTCTTCCTATCCCGCGGCCTTCTGATTTTTCATCAACTACTATATGAGGGATAACCCAGGCATTAGCGTCAAGTTTTCCATAAGCATACCCATTTACGCCATCTTTATCCCGGTAAACTCTGAGAATATACAACTCCCCGTGAGATACTTGCCATTCAACATCCTGTATTGAAAGTGTTTCTTCTTCGGGAATATATCCGAGCCTCTCAAGCCTTGCGCTCAACTTCATTATCGCCTCAGCATCGCTCTTTACCGCATCCCCTATTAAAGAGAGTGCTGTTCCATTGGCATTGATATCTTTACCGTAAATAGTAATAGTTTTGGTTTCACCATCCTTGCCTAAAGGAGAGCTCCCTGTTTTTGACCCGGATGAATCACGGGGGTTGCCTCTAACAAGAGCTTCTTTAACCAGCCATAAAGAGCCCTCATCTAATTCTCCCTCTTCAACTTTGCAAGAATTCAGACATATAGTTTTCTCGGCATTAATCATCTGCGGCGAAAGATGCGCTAATTCTCCACGCTGGCCTAATTCCAGCATTTTTTGGGCATTACTGTCGGTATTTTCTCCGGCAAGATACATCTGCCATGCTTTCTGAAAACCAACAGCCATACTTTCTGGGATAATTGGAGTTTTAGCCCTTGGATATTTAAGCGCGAAACCTTTCAGATAATAGGAATGATGAGAAAAATCTATCATCCCTACAGGGACATTAAATACAATGAGAATTTTTCCTTTACGAAAACGAAAGACTTTACCGAAGCGATGGCTTTCAGAAGTAAGCGTAAATTCACCAGGGAGAGCATAAAATCCGAATTCGATGATACTAAGTATTTTTTCTAACGTAGCAGAGTGATAAAGGGTTATTTCACCCACATCAAGAAACCAACCGGATGCTATCTCTTTAAGCTTTTCCTCTGATAACTTTGATTGATGCTCAATGTCGCTAAGGATACCCTTGATTTCATCCCCATCTGTTATAGTCGCGCTATACCCAAAGCCGACTTCTTGGGCGAGACCGGCCTGGATGAATGATTTAAGGACCCTATTCACAATTCTTACGGAATTTGTTTTTTTCTGGGGTTTTTGACTTACAAAAGCATCCTGAATTTGAGAAAATTCAATAATATTGCCGCGGTTCTTTAGTGAATAAAGGGTATCAAATACAACTGCGTAATCATCAGTTTCAATTTTAAAACTCAAGTCGCCATCTCTTGCCAGCGGAGAACTTGCGGCAGCAAGCGGAACCCAACGAGTGCCTATGCGCAACAATGCTGGCGCCAGGGGCGAGGAAACGCGGGGAGCAACCTCCGGATTAGTTTCAAGAGCTTCTCCTATATCCCTGGGCTTAAAAATCCACGCCTTCACATAAAATGCGCTTCCAATTCCAAATCTGATAAGATCAGAATCGTAAAGGTACCACCATTCTCCTGATTTTTCTGTTTCACACAGCCTTTGCAATGTATTGACCACACTATCATCGATTAAGGTAAGCACAGGGCTAACAATACTGAGAGGCTGTATATTTCCCGGGCTATACCTTAAATTAGTTTCAGCAAACGAATCGGAAAAATAAATGCATCCGTGCTTATCTACCCACCGCATCAAATCTTGCACGTGTTTCTGATGAAGCTGAGATTCAAATTTTGCTTTTCTGACCCTAAACTGTTCTGAAAGGACAAAAGAATCTGCAGAGCCTAATCCAAATTTCTCTTCAATCATGCTTACAATATATGCATCGAGTAACTTGGCAGGCTGTGTCGCAACAAGGGAAGAAACAACATAAGAGGCACCAGCGGCCTTTGCACAAGACACCTCAAACGCTTCCGGTGGTTCACTAAGAAGACGCAGAATTTGATGCTGGATTACCTGGAGGTTCCTTTCGCGCGCGATTATATCGTCCACAAGCATCGCCATAGCCCCTATCACTCCGCTTAAATCCATTATTCTAATCTCGATTTTTGCCTGATCCAGCGATACGCCGCTTCGCCTCAGATGCTTATCAAGCCTCCCCAGCGTCCGCTGGATAGTGTTTTCATCCAAATCTACAATGATAAGCTTATCAAATTGTCTATAAAGATCAGCTAACACCTCTATGGTATACTCATGGGCATTACCCAACCCCAAAAGCAGCGCATTTCCTTTTAACCCTTTGGCGCCTTCGCGGATGAAAGCGCTGCTTGAGAGAACATGTTCCTGATCAAGGAGGTTAACGTCATACTGGCGCGGATCATTAATATGGCTTAATAAATCAATAAATCTGCTGTTTACGGGCGAGCTGGCGCCGTTAGAAAAAATAGAACCATCCCCTTTATTATAAAATAATGCTACTGGAGAAGATAACAAACGCTTCACTTTAGCATCAAGCCGCAGCTGTTCAATCTCTTCAACTGGGAAATTATTAATATCACAACGTATCATATCAAGCACCCATTGCTTGCTATTAGGATATATTGATAGAGTGCGCTCCGCCTGCGCCGTAAAAGAACCATCCGCGTCAAATTCTCCCGGGGGGAAGCCTTTCTTTTTCCATCGTCTCCATAAAGTGGTAAATTCCTTTGCTAACCTTGCGCTATTTACCCTTTCCGCATCTTCCAGATGATTAAATCTATCCCTAACCTTTTCATAACAAACCTGCATTTCAGCAAAAAGACATTCTCTTGCCTTCGAATCAACCGGCATGTTGTATATTTGTTGGCATAAGCCTGTGACTATACCCCTTGCTTCCTGCCGATATGAATTATCGATCTCGCCTAAAGAAAATACGGCCAACATTAACCTATGAATTATTTTACGCACATCTCCATTTTTTATCTCCTCATCTACCTGCTCTAAGGCCCTCTCTACAACCCAGTATCTATACACCGGATCATCATTAAACTTGTCAAATAAATTATCCCCATATATAGTAACTCCTCGTCTTAATACCCAAGCCCGCTGTAAAGGGTTGCCCTGAAGATGTTTTAAACCCACGCACCAGAGGTCTATCTTATTGATACTTTCGAGTGAAGCGCCTAACGAAAATGCTAGCTTCGGGGCAGTTTCTTCTTTTGCCTGTTTAAAAGCAATGTTATTGTGGGGCATAGCCACATCCGTCGGTTCCTCAACTACCACATAAATATCAATATCATCCGGTTGAGGAGACCAAAGGAAACTGTCGCGTACTACTATGGATTTTAATTTTGTCCCGGCTGGCAAACGAGAAATCAATTCTCTTTCAATATAATCCGTGAGTTTCATTTGCTTGGTTTTAGTCTCCACGCGCGCATTATAAATCAACTGGACTCTTTCGGTTATCGTCTTCTTTCGCCCTGCCCATTGCAGGATTTGATAATTATAGCTTTGCTTTGCCTTTAGTATTAAAAACGGATCCGAAGATAGAATCACTCCCAAGAAAACCGTACCAACAGCTAATAACACTAAACCTGAAATCGCAACATTATTTAATATAAGGTAGGAAAAAAAACAGACAAAACCGGGAGAGGTCGCTAACACTGTAGCAAAAGTGGACTGATGGAACCGGCTAACCCCTTGTATTTTGTATCTTATATACCAATGTGTAGTAAAAAGTACAACATTAACCAGAATCAGCGCAAATAGATAATGCGTTAATGCCTCCGAGTAGCTACTCCATAAAGAAACAAAATCGAGATTATTCCATATAAAGTTCCACAACAAAAAGAAAGGCAGCATAAATATCATGCCGAAAAGATAACCTATTTTCATTAGTGAAATCTGAATATTACTATCCTCTTTCTTAAGCGTAGTAACGATTAGGCGCCCGATAACCTGCTGGATACTAAGTGAAAGACAACTTAACAAAATTAGTATGGTGCCCACGTTCTTAAATGAATTAAACAAGCTAAATAGGGATATTCCAGAAGGCGAATTAATCTCGGGCTCAATAATCACAAAGAGCACGCTAGCTACAACCAGCATAGCCCCCGAAGCTTTTGATAAACCTATCCTCTCTTTTAGAAATAAGTTACACAAGATTATGGTGAAAATAAGCATAAGCTGGGAAATAACGCTTGCGCTTATTGGCGAGATTAATTTTAAGCCGACAAAATAACAGATAGGGGTTACTACGCATAACAAAAGAGAATTTAAGATGATTGCGAGCTTCCAGCGTCGGCTATCCAATCTTTGCCAAGAATATTTTTCAGGGAATGCCTTTTGCAGCATTCCTCTGTTTTCTTTTCCAAATAAAGCGAACATAACTGAAACCAATAGATATGCAAAAGGATAGAAGAAAATCAAATAAATCTCAGGTGGTGCCTGTGTTACCAGAATTTTTCCGAAGACCGTTCCTAATGCTCCAAAAATTACCCCTACAAAAGCTAGCAAAAACGGATTCGATTCAATAAAATTAAGTTTTGGTTTCAGTTCCCGAATAACTTGGGTCTCAACTTTATCTTCACGCACCGGCGAGCTGGTGGTTCGACGCGCTTTCGTTTGTTGTTCGCCTAGCTCACCGTCCTTCGAACCAATGTTTCTAAGTAAAACGTATTTGCTTAATGCGATTCTTCTCTTAATGAGGCTGCCCTTATCAATTCTGTCTAGAACCTTCTGCACCGACTCAAAAAACCATCCTCGCGGAAAAATAACTGTATGAAACACATAATAATTCTGATCGACTATTTCATAGGGGGATACATTCTCTTCTAATTCCTTTGACAATTGTTCTTCGGTAAACCAAACTCGATGCGACTTTGAAAAACCGGTCTCATCAAGAGATCTTCGCGGGATTGCCCCGAACAAAATCTTCAAGAATTTTAAACATCTGGATCCGGGAGATTGTATAGGTGTTTCAATTAATACATATCCACCCTTGTTTATTATTCGTTTTATTTCAGAATACAGCTGGCGTCTTTCTGATTCATCCAAGTGTTCGATCATATGCATACACACAACTGCATCTGCTGAGTTGCATTCGATAGGCAAATAAGAGGCATTCGCACAAATTAATTTACCCGTTGGAGTTTGTTTTTTTGCACGGAGCAACCTACTTAGTTTCAAGTCAATCCCTACGTAAGAAATCCCGCTATCTGCCGATAATAAAGACCCGAGTTTGCCTTTACCGCAACCTAAATCAATAACTCTGCTGCCAAAAGATAATCTTGCCGCTAATACCCCAGCGTATACCTCTGTCCTTGAGTATCTCTTTTTAGAGATAGGGGCTCCTTGTTCTTGTGCGTTGACGCCTGTAGGCGAGCGAAACGAATCCCGATAAAGACCCTCTAAATACGTGTGATCCTCCGCACAGCGATTCCTGTCCACAAGAGTGTACCGTCCATACGGTGCATGATACCCGGCAACATCGATCTCCTTGATAGAGCTTTCGATTTCTTCTGTCCACTCATCTAAATATGCCCACCAGATATTACCGAATATCCCAAACATTCGTTGCGTAGGTTCAAATACAAGATCAAGGTCAGAAGTCCTCTTTAACTTTCCATTGGCAAAGCTTCCCACGATATATATCTTCACTAAATCCAGCTGCCCTGCTTTTTGCTCTTCTCTTTTGATAATGGCGATTACCTGTTCTAATGAACGCTGCAATCTTCTAATCTTTCTTCTGAGCAGAAAAAACATAGGCCCTACCGGCGAGCCCGCCTCATTCGCCAGCTTTGCTGGCGAAACGGGCGAGGCTTCGCCCCGAGATGTTTCTCCGAGGGGCGAGCTGGCGCCATCGAAAGAAATAGAACCGTTCCCTTTATATACTTCTGCGTATTCTGTATTCGGCAATCGTGATGAACTTGGTGAAGCATAGAAATTCTTTCCAAGGATAGGAGAACTTGAGGTAATTCTTTGGTGGCGAGATAATACACTTAAATCAACTTCAATCTCTTTGCTAGCTTGTAATCTAATCGCCCGGCCGAGAGCGCGGAGTTCTAACAAATGTGCAGGTGGGCCACGCAAGCGAGTAGCAACTACGCCTTTGGGCAGCTTTCCTATACTCTCACCAACAAAATACGCATACCCTTGTGTTTCAGCAATCTTAGAGAGGAAAGCAAGATCAACCTCAGTATCACCGGCGCCAACCCGGAAGATTCGTGCTTCCGTTGGAAAGCGAGAAGTTACAGCCGCCAACACATCCTCTTTTAATAAGGTTTGGAATGATAAAAACGTCGGCCCCAAGAACATATGTCCGCTGGAGATTAATTGAGGCGGTAACAAATCCTTAGCTCGTGCTTGTATTTCACGCATAAGATCAATATTTTGTAACGAGCGGCTTGATTGAAGTTCTGGGGATTTGTTCAACTCAAGCACCATAGAACAGGTACGCACAGCACGCTTATCTTGTATCTGCCCTGCCTCAACCCGCACGTGACCAATTTCCGCCGGATAAAAACCGGCGAACCTTAAAAGAAGAGTCGCTACTTGCTCAAAATTTTCTGCGTCATAAATTGCCTGCGATATTCCTTTATCGTGTAGCGATAATTTCTTAGAGGCTTTTTCAATAAAAGCTATTGAAAAAGCCTTTGCTAATTTACCTGCATCGCCAGCGCTAATCGCTTTTCCGCAGAAACGCTCTGAACGAATTCCATCGTGCCAACTAATCTCATAGTTGCCATTCATAACAAAATAAACTAAATGATTTAAGAGCTCCGGTCGGGCTAAAGTATTGGCGAATTCTTCAAGGGGCTCAATGACATTATGAATACTGTTTTCAAATGTACCTCCGGTGATAATATAAATATAAGCACCTTTAATTAAGAGTTCAAATATCGCTCTCAACATATCTTCCGTGATGAAACTATTATTATCAGTCACTACGCCGTCTTTATCCATAAAGAACATTACGTGTGAATAACTACGTAACAACGCGCCCGCCTTCTGCACAGGAGAACTCGATGAATTCTTTACGGACAAAGGCACAGCTTGAGCTTTAGGAATTAATAACTCTTCAACCAAGTCTACCACCGGCTTTTGCTTCAGCATTTTGCTATGCATACTCTTTCCGTCAACGGATTGTAAGTTAATCACAACCGGCGCGCGGGTCAGGCCGTTCTCATATAAACGCAAGAACTCCCTTTTGCTAGGAGAATCCTCTAAGTTAAAAGGGGCATGCGAATCATTCTCATCCCTGATAATAATATGCTTACCAATGCTTACAGCAAAAGTATCACAGGCCTCTTCGTTAAATAATGCCTGTTGGATAAACCAGCTCGGATCTGTAGTCTTGGCTAATTCCGGGCTGCCTTTGATACCGAATATCCCTCCAAATAACTCATCAATATGCAACACGCCTTGTTTCAAACCTGAACCAGCTCCCAGCGCTTTGGCAGAACCGCCTAAAATAGGAGCAATCTCTATAACCGCATCTTCCTTAAATAACTTTCTGCCGGGATTCCGGTTAAGCACTGCGTCCCTGACTATGGTAGTGCCGCAAGAGTATGCGATGATGATTAAGCCACCGGGTATTGACGGCGCGCGGCGCACATTCAAAACCTCCCCGGAGAATCTCCGGGATACCGCTTCCAATGGCAGGCTATCGTCATAATCAAATCCCGCGAGATTAAACGTATCCTTGAAGCGTTCAACAAAAAGCTCAAAGCAAGAACAATCACTACCCAGTCCGCCGTGAATAAAGAGAACGGTCTGCCGTTGCGCGGAAAATTCATTAAACAGGCGTAAGCTGCCCGGCATTTTCTGCGCCTTCTCCTGCGCAAGATGTTCTGCTCTTCTGCCGCCTAGAAATGCGGCTGTAACCGAAGCTACTGCAGCAGTCACAAAGAATGCTCTGCGGGAAATACTTAGCCTCCCATCCAACGGAGATAAAGTGGCATCCGAAGACACTTCTGTGGTCAATGACAAAAACGGTCCTGGCTTCAGGGGGCTGGAGGAGGTAGTAGAAACTGGGGCATCTCCTTCCAGGTCTTCTAAGCTTACCCTTAAAAACGCCAGAGCTTCATCTTCCGACTCAAAATTAATCCTTACCGGGTCAGGCATATCTTCTATAGTTGCAGAAATATCTCTCAACATAGACAAGAGTATTACTAACCCTTTTTCTTTCATCTCTTCATTACGCATGCCTCCGCCAACACGATATTCACCTGGAGCCAGAATATTTTGTTCAAGAGGTAAAGCATCAAAAACACGCTTCACTTGAGCAAAAGTCTTCTGATAATAAGCCTGTAATACTTCTGAAGCAGGCCTAAGCGGCCGAGCAGATGTATCCTGTATCAGCCGGATATAATAGCTAAAGGCATCTTTTATCATAAAAGCAAATTCAGCCGAAGGGTATTCTCCTCTTCCCTTAAAATTCTGCCATTTCTTCATAGAGGTTTTATATTCATCTTGCACAGCCCTGACCTGGTCATCCCTGCCGACTAAGTCGCTTAAAAGCGTATCATACGAACGGCCAGCGACAACTCTTATTCTTCTGACTTCCACAGGGTATCCATATGCGTCGCCAGACACGTCAAAAATAATATTATACGGTATCTGCCGCATCACTCCCTGAAGTTGATGCCCGGTTACATAATGGGTTACTATGCCCCTGCATGTCCTTAGAAGTTTATCCCCGATAGTATTATTTTCTGAATCTACCAAGTTAAATAGAGCCGCATGCAACCCATCCATGGGTCCGTCGAATGAAGCGACTAACTGAATCAACTCATTATTTACTCTTGCGTACTCCGTTTGCCCCAAGTCATTTCCCCACTGGTCTAGATTAGCAAACAGAGAGGTAAACAAAGATTCCAGATCATCAAATACCCTCTTGCTCCTAGTTAATGTTGCCTGGTCTCCGGAAAATCTTGGAGATAAATCTTCAACTATCCATGCCCTAAGCGCCCTGATCATCTCATGTATGACTCTAAACTGAGGTATTATAAAATCCCTCTTTGCTTTTATAATACCCATCAAACCGCACACCGCTTCATCTATCAACTCATTGATACGCGGTAAATTTTCTACAAACTCTTCTAACTTTGCTCCAAGCAAATAAGGGGATGCATAGCCTGTAGCAATACCATTTATAACAGACTCTGCCTCTTCCAGGGCAGAGGTCTGCCTACCTCTGGATTCCCGCTCTTGATCTTCAACTTCCGGAGAAAAATGCCACCCTTGTAACTGCCTTAAAAAATCAATCTCACTCCTTAAATTCCTTATAGCCCTCTCAAAAGAGTTCATTCTCTGAAGTCCTACCAACAGCTCGCCATGCTTGGTAAGTGCATCCTGCCAATCCTCCTGCGATGAAAATTCCAGAAGTGTATTCCTTGTATGATCCTGCAGCCTGGCGAATTCTTCGATAAAGCCTATTGGCACTTCTTCATGGGTACCCTCTATCTGACCCACTATATCACTGTTTAATCTCGAGAGTTCTATAAGGAAAGTGTTGTTTGCATCCCGGAAGCCGCTAATCTGTTCACATATCTGGCCTGCGTTAAGAACTGTTTCCTGAAAAACCGGATAGCTGAGATAATCCGGATGCTTGTTATTCAACAAATCCTGCGCATGCACGCGTAATTCCAGCAAGTTTTCTCTTAATGCCTCTACCCAGGCAAGGCTATATTGCCTAAGGATAGCCTCTGCATCTTTGATATTCCTGGCTATTTCTTCTACAGCCTCTGCGGTAACACGCCTGGCTACTGCTGCGTTAGCTATATCAAGCTTTCCTCTTAATACGCGCATCCTGGATGCATAACCGCTTCTGCCGTCTCTGCCCAGTCGGTTCATTGTCAGCGAACTTAATACCGATGATTTATTTACCGACGGGCTGCCTGCAATTAACGGCGCCGCTTCCCGATGAAACCTAGAGTAACTATCCTCAATAGAGGCAAATGCTTCTCTAAGGGGGACAAGCTTACCCGGGAACATATTCTCAAACCAACCGGACAACCTCTCTAAATTATCCTTTAGCGCGGCAATCCTTTCAGCATCCGAAGATAGGAAATATTTTGCATCAGCGACGCTGTATTTATCCGGCTCTTTTGCTGTTTCTCTGTCCTGCACCGCTTCAATTTCTGCAATAACCGCATTATCTTCTATACTTTTGATAGCTACTCCCAACCAAGCCATCTTAGGCGTATTAATCCTGGCAGCTAATCTTTCGCAAGACAATCCATCTTTCAAGGCTACGGTATTAACCTGGGTTTTAATTTCATCTAAAGCCAAATCCAGATACAAAGCTATCTCTCCGATATTTTTATCATCTGCAGTAACAAACGCCCTGATTATGAGAACATCCGCTAAATCCGGATTGATGCCAGCCCAAAGCTGAGAAAATATTCTTTCAGCCTGATTCGACATATATGCATCGGACCTAGAGACAACATACCCTCTTAAGTCTTCTGCATAAGCCTCTATATCGGCATATGGCCTTAAGGCTAAACTTAAAGCCCCCTCTTTAAAATCTTTCTCGACCTTACGATAAAAAGATATTCTCTGCTTTAACCTTTCTATTGAATCGTTTAAGCCTTGCCACCTCCGCCTTTCTGCGTCCTGGGTATCTGCGGAATTTAATTGGGGTAATTGCTTACTTTGAGCATGCACCTGGCTCAAAACATTAATATTGGATTCGAGTTGCGCTATATTTCTTTCTTCAAGTGTCATTCTGTCTAATGCAACTATCGCCCTGCTTACTACGTCAAAAGCAGAATCATAGAAAGAAATGGAATGCGAATTATCGCCATTACTTGCGATACCCGGATGTTCTGATTCAACTTTAAGGGCCTTAACGGCATAACTTAGGCTTGCGACCGCATAATTCAACGTTATAACCTGGCTCTCTTTCCAGACCCTAAGCGGGTTATGCTGATAACTTCTCTGCAACCTGAAATAATAATCCGTCAATAATTTTGAAACTGCCGATAGCCCTGAAAGAGAGCGGGGTATTTGGCCTGGGTCCTGCGCCCGATTACGCTCATAATCCCTTACGTTTAATTCAAAGTAATTAGCAGCATCCCTGAGCAATCTTTTTGCTTCCTCCAGGTAAGCTAATGCCCTGTCCCAATCCCTTAGCCGCAGCCTCTCTTTAAAAGGCTCAAGTTGCCTGCGTGCCCTCTCAAGCAAAACATAACCAATACCGGAGTTTGTCCTTCTATCAGCAGGATCATCGGTAACTAATCTGCGGAATATCTCCAGAGCCTGATCATACTCTCCAACATGGAAAAGAACTGTTGCATGGTCACATAATAAAGCCCTGTTTTGCGGCCTGACAATTAAAGCAGCGGTAATTAGCGCGGCTACCTGTTCGTAATCTGTTCTTCTTAAGTCCGATTCTGCTCTGTCCCTTCTGTGAGCTACGATATCCAATACCTTTTGAGCAGTGTAAAGTATTGAGAAATACATTTCCTGCTCCTCTTCTGCGCATTTCATTACTGCTTCGCTCAACTCTATAAGGGCCTGTCCGGGCAATTCAAGGATAAAATCTTTACCGTTCCGCCTGACAAAAGCGCTTATATCCTGGCGACTCTCTAATAGAGTGATAAACCTGAAGGCTATATCATTAAGCTCGTCGAAATCTTCGGAAGAATACGCATTCAGCTCTTTCCTCTGTATATCGCTTATCCTGCCCTTCAATTCTCCGTATTCTCTGCTATCCTTAATAGGTGAAGAAGATGTGCCTTCATCGGAATCCGATAAAATATACTCCTGGTAAAATGCTCTGATATCCCTTAACAAAACAGCTTCTTTTGAGGTGTGTGAAGATTTTTTAGCTTCATTCAAAAAATCATTCAAGATTAAAAGCGCATTTCTTGTAGGCACAAGGTTAAGCCTGCGCATAACTGTTACGCTTTTTGCTGCCCTGGATAAATGTAATGTTGCGCCGGCAGAACGTTTCGTTAACTCTCCTCTATGGTTTAACAGATCAATTACCCCGCTTATACCGATAGTTGAAATAACAGGGTCCTGGTTAATTCCAACCGGCCGTATGATTATACGTTTAATCGTAAGATCAACAGTCTTATCAAACAACTCCATCAACGTTTGGTATTCTCCAAGATAATGAAGCTGGTATTGCCTTAATTGCTCGACTAAAACATCTATCTTACAGTTAGGCACAATTATGTCATGCGCAAAGAAATCCAAGTCTCCATTTTCAGTATAATCACCTGTCAAGGCCCTAATAACTGCTCCTCCGGTTATGCCGATAATATCCAATAACTTTTTGCCATCAAAGATAATACCTGCCGATGCAGACAAAAATCTGGCCAAAGGATCAATATTCGGCAAACTGGCGGTGTTTAAACGTAATACACCGTCTTTATCCAGATATAAATGTAATTCCTTAAGCCTGCTATTTAAACTGGCGGCTTCATCATGCTCAATGAGAGGCGAAGAACTAACGCTAACACCTCTTTTCTGGCCTTGTTCAAACTGATAGATTAAAAATCCCAAAAACTCATGCACGTCTCTCCTGCGCCTTAATATTTGCGAATGAGAATACCTGGCCCACATGGCAGCTATATTCCTGGCAACTTCACTTTCTAGTTCTCCGTACCGCTCTTGGGACAACAAACCAAAGTACCTTCCCCATTTATCCTGGGCTTCAATTAACGGATACTTTCCAGAATACATTGCTTCTGTAAAATCCAGGCGCGCTACGGCCAAAGCACGAAGAAACGCCTCTGATGAACCAAAGGCAACATCTCTAAAATAGAGCTTGCCTTCCGCATCAAAATCCACAGCCTTAAGCCCGCTACGTAAAGCCTCTAAATCCTGCATATCAAATCCATCTAATTCCCCTTTTAATAATTCGTTACGCACAAGCGCTTTTATGGCTTGTAATCTTGCTCTTTCGTTATTCACGAAACAATATACCACCGCCGATATCCGGTCATCAAAATTACTTGCCAGCTGGAATATCTCCACTCCTCCCCTTTCCTGCGGAGTGAGCGTTTCAAAAGCATCGAAACAATATGCCACTCCTTTGCCTTCCGAAACCAACGACCTTAATAATGGGTGGCTATTAACCATATCTATTGCTCCCTGCACATCAGGCATTTCTGCCAAAGGTATAGCCTGATAATTCATAAACCCGTCATCAAGATATAGCCTGCCATCCGGACCTAAGACGATACCATGGCTAATACGCATTGGCACGTCATCTACATGTTCCTGTACATACCCTAAAGGGTCATCTCTTTCATCAGTATAGACCAGTTTATAGTCGATAGATTGTGCGCTCCATAAAGAAGTATCGTTGCAATTAGCCTCGGATGGGAATTCAAATAACGGTATCTTCCGTGGCCTGATTGTCAAACCGTTAGTAAGTTGAATTTTAGTTGCATGGGTGTCAACTTCTTCAGTTAAAAGGCCTTGTGTAATCAAAAAATTCATCAGTTCCGAGAAAGTATGGTCATAGGCTAAATCAATTGCCTGCATCCCGACATTTCCCTGGCCCCATTCAAGAACCAGGGCATCTAAGAAATTAACGATATACTGCGTAGTCACACCGGCTTCTTTATGGGCTCTATCCCAACTAAAGTCCATCTGTATATCTATATCCTTCTTGGCGCTAAGTATATTGTTTACCTCTCTTAATATACTTCTTGCCCTATCTAAGTTTCTGGCGAATGAGGTATTAGTCAAGAACCATACCCTCTTAAAACCATCCAGGCTGACCATATGCCTTAATATTTCAAAAAGAAAATCGGGATTAACAAAGGTTTCCCCGATACACCATGCGTAAGATTCAATCCCTGCTGCGTCTGCGTTATCAAGTGTCTGGATAAATCTATCGCGATTATTGATTAGATGCGTACAAAGCACCCTTTTCTGCAAACAAGGTTCACATTTTAAATTGCATGTCCCCGGGCCAAGAAACAATACTTTAGGTTCGTATACTTTTTGGCGAAGCGGAGGCAAATTCGCTATAATTGCTTTTTCTTCCTCCGGCATTTGCCAACCATCCTGTAGGGGCGAGCTTGATTCTCCTCTGGTGATCCCATGTTCTTTCACGCATGGCAAACCATGCATTTCGGCTTTCTTAAAAACCAAGAATAATTCACCTGTTACAAAATCAACTTCAGCATAGTATACAGGCATCTCTAGAGGAGCGCGGGAATACAGGTATTCATTAGGAAGTATAGGTATCTCTGGATCAAAGAACTCGCCGCTCATGAAGCTTATTTCTAAATCAAAAACCCAGTTTTTACGAGTGCTCAATAATCTATGGTATCCTCTTGCCTGTAACACTGTCGTAACATTTAGTGCTGAAAACAATGCTTTTCTGTTTCCGTGTTGCCTCATTATCCTTTTCAGATACCTGCTTAATACATACGCAATACGATCGAGGTGCTCATAAAATCGCTGTTGGTCGATGTTCCGGCGGATTAATGCTTGGTATATTTTATAGGAATTTTCAGAGAATGTTTGCCACTGGAAACAAATTTCTGCTACTTCTAATATATGCTGGGCAAGTTTCTCCCTTTCGAGGGTATCCGGCACTTCCCATAATCTATCTGCCGTGCTTAGGATAATGCGCTCATCCGCTACGTCTTCTTTTAGAATCTCTTCTAATTCCGGGCCGATGAATCTTTCAAATATATCGAGCTCCTGCATTACTCTTTGTCGCTGCTGCATGGAACGAAAGGCAAGGTGCCGAAGGAATAACGGAGAACTGCTGCCTTTTTTGTACCTGAGCTGATCTGATCTTCTTGCCCCATCATAAACATTCAGAAGCCTGCGGCAAAGCTGCTCGGCGGCGCGTACGGCTTTGGCCTGTCTTATATAACCCGGGCTGGTAAAAATCATTACTAATTTGCTATTTGCAGCCAGTTCAAATATCTTATCCATTAATGTCCGATATTTTTCAATAGGACTGTCAAAAATATCAAGGTCGACACTTGTAATAGCTTCTTGTGGCCGGCAGCGATAATCAAAAATATTGCCCTGCCATCTAAAACCGGTTTCAGGAAAGAGTGCATTACCACCGTCGTATAGATAAGAAAACTTCATAGCTGGAAAAATTTTTCTTAAGGCTCGGACGTAATTTCCTACGGATAAATGCCCTGGCATGCCGACATTTGTTAAGTTTGCAAAAGAAAGATGTGCTCGGTAAGAAGAATTATTATTGAGCATACGGGTATTTACATTCCCGTTATCGTCATGCCCCCAGGAATCAATATGCAGGAAATGTTCCTTGCCGGTAATAAACCCATCCTGAAATGCCTTAACCGTAAAAAGATATGCACCATGGTGATGGGTGCCTAAATAAAATCTTTTCTCTTGCCCGGTTACCAGGGCGTATGCATAATCCGAGAGCTCGGCTATACTGCCATCAACCTGCACTTCACAGCGCGCATTTGGAAAAACACTATCCAGCGACTTAGCAGAATATCTTCCCAAGCGTATTCCCTCGCCATAGTGAAGTTTCCTTACAGTATAACTATGCCTGGCTAATCGCTCAGATCCTACCGGCGAACTGGATTTATCATCTTTAGCAGCGCTATCTGCTGAAGTTGTGTTTCGGTCAATCTCTCTTTCTAACAACTCCCTAACCTTGCTTCTTAGGCCTTCAGCCGGAGTATCTTTAGCATTAGTTAAAGTTGTCAATGCCAACCCAGGCATAATTTGCAATCTCCTGGCGAATGCATGAAGAGTCTGAATCACTTTAACTATGTCTTGGCAGTTATATATCCCCCTGCTTCCTTTAATAGTCTTTAAATTCATAAGAAAGGCGCATAGCATAGGGATTGTCTGCATTTGTTCCAATGTAAGTACGCCTGCTGCCAGATGACGGGCTTCCGCTACTGCATCGTGCTTACTATCAAGGGTTATCCTGAATCTTATTGCATCGATCGGTTTACCTGGCTCCCAATCATACATTAAAATAATCCTGCCGTCCTCTAATTCATCAATTAACCCGAGTTTTTTATAATACTGAAATTCTATTTCTTCTTCCTCTTCACAAGACAAAGGCGAAGATGCGCTATTCTTATAATCCTGGATTCTTTCCGCAGCAGCGTTAATTAATGAGTCGAATCTTTTAATCCCTGCCTCTAATTCACTTTTTATTCGCGGGTTAGACTCCGCATCTCGGCTATAGGTTTGCCTTATATCATCCCGTAATTCCTTAATAAGCCCCATCTCCGTCTGGTAGGCCCTGATTTCGTTTAGCGCAATCGTCGGCAATTCACCTTCCAGCTCGGTTCTGGCGACATGCCCGGCCATTTCATGGAAAACCGTCGCTGAAGTTAACTCGGCCTCAGCGAAAATATCTTTATCAAAGATGGTTAAATATATTTCTTTCCCTTCCGCTGTTTCAACCCTTAGGGTAATACCGTATTGATTGCTTATTCCCCTTTCTCCTGTAGCATTGCCCAGATTAAGCAAGCCATTGTAAAAACCACTCATATTGGAGCTTATAAAAAGTGCGATTCTTTTTTCTCTGCGAAGCCTGTTTAATGTATCAACGATATCCTGCGAGGCGTATTTGAATAGAGAATCCATGCAAACGTTAAATTTAACGAATGCATCTTCGTTTTCATGCAGCTGGATACCGTAACGTTCGACTAAATCCATCAGGTCAGGTTTCTCTGTTTCCTGAACAGAACTTTCATGATAGGAAGAAATCTCAGCAGCTTCTTTAGAAATATTTCCGCAATCGAAATTTACTGTAATAAGTAATGCGGTCAATAGAATTATACTGCGCCAGGAAACGGGTGAACTTGAATTTCTGCTTTGATTTACGCCTGAATTTTGCTCTACCTTGATTCTTTCTGTATTGAAATCGTTTATCTTATTGCTGATAGCTACGCATAGATATAATGCGGCCAGCACAATAATTGCCCGTGTTATCATCCTGAACGCGAATTTTGATTCAGGCATCTCTTCGTCGTTCATCTGAATATCTTTTATGCTGAAATAAGAAAAACTTGGTACTAAAGCAAGGAAAACGCCGATTATTTGAGAAACACCTTGATTGCCAACTGCCAAATATATTCCTGAAGAAAATATTAAAGAGTGGATTATTAAATTAATGTCTAATTTTAACGGAGAGCTTGTTTGTACGGCAGGTATAAATTGTCCAAGTGGCGGCCCATGGTGCAAAACCGAAATAAGGAAATTATCTAGGCCATTAGCTGCTAAAGATGATTTATTGTCTCCGATCAATGGTTCAACGATTAAACGCTTCAACGGAACTATAAAATCTCCAGGGGGCACTTCTCTGGTCAGTGGCAGAAACGGTCTCTGAGGGGCAAGAGAAACGGACCTGGGAATTATTGGGCTGCTGGTTACATTTTCCTTGCTTCCGTTCTTATTCCTCTTAATCCCCTCCTTATATGCTTCCCATAACAAATAAGGCGACCATTCGCACCTAAGATTTTCTAAATCCAAGAGATCATAATAATAAAATGTATATTCAGTATATGCACAAACAAACCCTGAATCATCTTGACGATAATCAGTAGAGCTATCCTCAAATAAAACTACTCCTCCGATTTCTCCCCAACGATATGGTCCATTGTTTCTCCAACAATCTGTTATATAAGTACGTGGCGGATTATTCATAGTGAATTCTATTAACTCCTCGGAAGGTTCATCAACTGCCTCTTCCTCTAGACTGGTAACAGCAATATACTCTGGAATAACAATAGCAGTCTCATTCAAATTAATACTCCAACGTCCATTATCAAGTTTGCTAAATCCGAGCCTCTGGTACATAGTACTCACTAAATTGTTTCTAGGCCCAATCCTATATTCTCCGGTCAACTCCTGCGAACCTGCCTGCTTTATTCTGTTAATCACATAACCCATAAATGCTTCTTCTAATGTCAAACCAATAGCCCTACAACTTAAGCAGAATTCGAGTATCTCGGGCTTGCCGCTTCCTACATAAACAATAATTAAACCTACTATTCCAGCTGAGCCGAATCTATCCGAATACTCCAAGCTGAAAACATTATAGTCATCAGTATGCATCACCTTATCTCTTATTTCACACTCATTATACCTACGAAAAGTAAGATTAAATTGATTGGTTCTTTGTGATAACTGGGCCAGGCGTAAGGTATGATTCAAATTCGCTTTGCCTTCCCTGATTACTATCTTCATCCCCAACGAAAGGTAATAATCTTCTAAAGAAATACTTTGTACTCTCGAAGCTAATCTTAATCTATGCTCCGAGTACATCTCAGTCCTTCTTGAATCCTCAGCTGTTAACGGCTCCTGCTCGGAAAATCCTAAACTTAACAAAAAATTTCCCCAGTCTTTAACTTTATCGGGCAAGTCCGGAGTAAAAACCTCTGGGCAATGCATTCTTACTAATACCCTTTCGCGCAAAGAATCATCCAGAAATACTAAATTCTCTGTGCCTATATTTAACTCCTGGGCGATCTCTCTCAAATTCTCAGCCTTGTCCTGCCAATTTGCTTTTACTACAGCAAAATGTTCTCTCCTTAGGATCATGCTTGGGTGATTATCTAATACGCTGCCTATATCTTCGGGATTATTCTTACTATTTATCGCTAACAAAATTCCTCTATTTTTTAACTCCATAACTTTTCTCTGAAAATCCTGATGTGATGCAGTTACCTGAATACCTGTTAAGCCGTCTTCTCCAACAATCCCCGCCCAAAGTAACCCATCGCAATCAAGAACAAGACATTTATATAATTGGTCTCTTCTCGGCCCATCTTTTGTTGTTCCCAAGCCTAAACGATTAAACTCGATATCTAAAGAAGAATCTTCCAATTCATTCAGCCTTAAGATTTCTCGCATAGTATCCGATACATCTCCATCAAACAAATCCAGCAATTTTAGACTTATTGTTAAAGGCATAATTCCGCGCCTAAACCTTGGAATAGTTATCAAGAAATTTTGGACAGTTTCATCCGGTCCATAATCTGTACCTATCGGGAAGTATTGAACGTCTCCGAATTCATATCCACCATTTGTATTCGTTCTGCGATATTCCCTGGCTTCTTCTAAACGTTCTACCAAATCCAAACAAGTTGCATACATATAGATATTTTCTAAGGCTACTGAAACATTTTCTACTATACGGCATAATAACCTGCCTTCCAACTGAAGCACTTGGTCTAAATCATCTAAACACGAAGCTAGCTTACCATTACTTATTAAAATCATTCCTGACATAAAAGCTTCATCAGAATAGCCTCGTTTTTTTATATTGCGACCCAACAAAGCAACTGTGAAAGCGGATTTTAAAACGCGCCTAAACTGCGTTGCATTTTCAGCTGTACCCCGAGAAATTAAATTCTTTATTATCAATATAGCGGGGCGTAAAACCAAATCTAAAGCAACAGCATTTCTCAATTCTTCAGTTAAAAAAGGTATCCATTCTATATTATCGTAAATCAATTCAACTAAATCACCGATATCTTGGGCCAGGACATTTCTCTTTTGTGATCCTTCAAGAAATACCGTTGATAAAATTCCTCTGACAGTATCTCGTATGTAGCCTAAATCAACCAGCCCGATATTCCTACCAGCTTTACACACATGAATAAATTCATCTAAATTGTCTATAAAATAAGCGTAGGGCTCCTTACTGTTATTTCTATCTGATGAAGATACCTGAATATGACTATTGCCATGCAACATGCGACGGAGAACATCACTAATCAAGATTTGAAAATCACAGGATTCCTCCTGGCTCGGATTAAACGGCGGGGCAACACTTGCTAAGGATAAATTTATAGCTATGCCCTCTTCAATCTCTTCAGCAAGATAGTTCAAATTGGCATCAAAGAAAACAATGCTTTTTGAATCTTGATTTGAAAAACCTAAGTCACTAAAAGCACGCTCAATGTACCTTTGAAGATTCACGATGTTATCCTCGTATATATTTTGAGTCTTTTCACACACTGAAATCACAGCCGGATAGTACCTCAATGGAGAACTGGTAGCTCTATTCAGATAATTAACACCCTTGCTAGGTTCAAAGCTAGAAAGCGGACTGCTGGAAATCATGCCTCCTATCAATATCGGAAGAGTTACCTGAAGGCCCTTTTCAATGACTTGCTCAAGATCTGCAAATGCCTCATGTCCCGTTTTTGCTAATTCAACAGCAATTGCTTGCCAAATCGCTCTTTCTCGTAAAGCTACTATTTTTGTTACTTCTTCCCAGTTCTCAGGTGTATTAAAAGATTCCCAGGCACTTTCCCCTTCAACCTTTTTAATTCTATCTTCATAAAACCATCTTAAAAAATTGTCTCTTAGCGAGGCCTCAAAAACATCTACGGCTATCCTACGTTTTCCAAGGATCAAATCGTGTGTTTTGGTAAAATCTACAATGTCATCTATTCCATCTTCAGCAAAACCTAATTCGATAAATAATTTGCCTCTGGCTACCATCCACGGATCTTCTGTATCTCCTCCTATTTCTACACTCATTTCTTTTATCATTCTCTCAGATATACCCCAAGCGTAATAACTTGCCATATGTTTAGTATCATACCCGAGCATCCTACTGATCGCTATGCCCCTTAACAAACCCCTTGCGATAAATTCCTTTCCCAAATTTCCCGCACCATTAAAATAACAGTAATGGATAGACACACCGGTAGGTTCTATGGCAAAACTATAACCGCCTATTCTCGTATCTGAATAAAGAAACTCTACATCTACTAAATAGTAATCGCGTTGCCTCAATCTTTCTATTCCCCATTTTTCTCCGATAAAATAGCTATAGATTGTTCTCCCTTCCTGTTGACAATATTCCATTTCATCGCCACGATGCTCTATATCTTGGCTATCTCCCAAAACTGAAATATGCGCTGGCTTCTCTAAAACAATCTCTTGAAGATTTGCTGTCCAAAATTCAGCAAGAGTGCTTTCATTACCATAAGCACCGGAGGCATGCTGAGTAAAGCCTAAATTTGGATACAAGTCTCTAACAGAAAGGTTTCTTTCTGTTTTTATATATATACCTCTTAGGCTTTTCTGTCCACTTTCTTTCAGGCGGCCGACAACATTACTTAAAAACGCTCTCTCAACCCCTAGATCAAGAGATCTACAGCTCAAACAGAATGTATCAATATACCCATTATGAACAATAATTAAACCTACCAGGTCTTTAAACCCTTTCTTATCTAAATACCTATCAGAATATTCAAGAGAAAATACTCGGTACGCGGGATTAGTAATCATCACCCTAATTTGACTATCGCTATATCTTCTATTAGTTAAATTGAAACGATTTGTTTTATGAGTAAGCTGAGATAACCTCTGAAGATAAGGCAAATTACCCAATCCTTCATATATCCTTATATTTATACCTAATGACATCAAGTATTCTTCCAGATTACGCGCCTGCACCCTGGCATCCTCTCTTTGTCTTTGCGCAGCATAAAGTTCAGTCCTTATCCTATCTTCGTTAGTAAGCGCCTGGGTAGGGGTTAGATTTAATTCCCTTAATATATTCACCCATTCTGCAACATCTTCAGTAAGCTCAGGAGTAACTACTTGCGGGCATAGACTTCTTACCAAGCCGCGTTCTTGAGGACTATCGTCAAAAAATACCAAACTGTCAATCCCGATACCTAATTCCTCGGCTATTGCTCTTAAATTTGTAGCCTTATCTTGCCAATTAGCTTTTATATTTACAAAATCCTTCCTTCTTAAAACCATATCCTGATGATTATCTAAAACGGCCTCTACGTCGTTGGCGTCGTTTTTACTATTGATGGCGAGTAGCATTCCGCTCTCTTTCAATTCAAGTATTTTCCTCTGAAAAGCCTGATGGGCTGGGGTTACTTTTACACCATAAATACCGTCTTCATCTATCGTCCCACTCCATAATACACCGTCGCAATCCAACACGATACATTTCGGCAAAACCGCAAACCCTGCTACATAATCAGTAAATTTATCTATACTATCCAGCTTCATTCTTAAATTAGGATCATTTCTAATGCTTTGAGCAAAATCAGTAACAAAGCCACCTAATTGTTCTCGGGAATGGAAAAATTGGCTATAGACCGAGAATGCTGTTCTCTGGATAGAAAGCTCATAGCAAGATCCTGAATCTAGCCTAGTACCAAAATCTCGACAATAATGCTCCCAATCTCCGATTTTCTCCCTCTGAAGAAATAATGGAAAAAATACAAATTCTATTAGTAGAACATCTACGAATCTCTCAGGATCCTGTAAAGCATTGGCAATCTCCGATAAGCTCAACATTAAAGCATTATCTAAACAGTTAATCCGCTCTGTAAAATACGACCTTATCCTGGTTATAGATTGCACTAATCTATTATCTTCCTGCAACATATTAAAACCAAATACGCCAAGTACTTCGGTTATCATCCTATCTAATTCTTCGGGTTTTATCCGCTTATCTGTATCCCATAATAGGCCTGTCCAATTATCATCTATATAATCAACGCCCTCCACTGGCCCCATTAATATGCTGCCATTAACAATATGAGATCCTCGTTCTTGTATCGGAAAAACCGGGAATAATCCGATTGCTTCTTGGGATAAACGCATTAGCAATAATTTATTTAACCAATCCCCAACAGCCAATACTTCTCTACGAGTTCTGAGTATCGTTATGCTAACTTCCAGGTAATCTAAATTATTTGGTGATTGTAACCACCCCAAAGTATCAATTTCACCCTCTCCCCAATCTAAACCAATAAGATAACCAAACTCGGTTCTTAAGACAGACATTAGAAACTGGCTGGCCTGCAAAGGGTTGACATTGAACAAATTTATAGTCTCCATCCTAAGATTATCAAAACCTGTACTAGTAAAATATAGGATATCGGGTAGCTTAGGAGCGTACGGCGGGGTAATATTAAATAAACTAATGATTTCTTCATCTTTATCCACAAATAATGGTTGTAATAGTATTTCCCTTGTTTCAGAATCGTACTCTGCAATCACTCTGCGCCTCTCAATAATAGAAGTCTCCGGGGTAATCAATATTTCCGCAGGAGGAGCATTTGGCCTATACACAAGCATATCCCGCAATCTTTGCTTTAATATCGCTTCCCCTTCTATGCTTAAATCGCCCCTTTCTATAACTTCAAGATAAGCTTCTCCAGAAATAAATGTAACTTTAACCTTGGCAGGATTAAATTTATTGTATTTATCCACCGGACGTATTGTAACTGGATAATAATAAAATCTACTGTTTGGCATGCTGCCCGCATTTGAATTATTATCTAGAGGGCTGCTGGCTGTATTATGGTTAGAGCTATTGGAAGTTTTGATTTCTAAACCGAAATTATCGCTTTCGCTGTATAAAGCCGATAGGCTTAAGCCTGAATTATTTATAGCCCTGGCTGCTTGCGCTGAAAAAACCACACTTAGCTTATTCTTACGCGCAGAGAAATCCAGCCTGCAAAGAGGGTCTTTGGAAAACTTAAAAGTTTTCTTTTGTTTCCTTCCGAAAGTATTAGTAATTGTCAGAGTTTTATCAGCCGAATTCCAATCCATCTCAAAAGACCTGATCTCAGTTGACTTTGTTTTGTTTCTCAACTGAACTTCTTTTGCAATTTTTATTGTCCAGTCGTTTTCATTAGACCATACATCCATCTGCTGAAAACCGGCTGCGTTGTAATTCATTAGCGCTGCGCACGGGCCTGACTGGTCTAAAACCGCTATTTCAAACCAACAATTATCTATAAGCCCAAACACAATTTTGGCTACTTTCGTGGCTATCCTTCTTCTCTCTTCTTCCTTATTTATTATGGTAGGCGGCGGTTCCGGGTTCTGCACTTCTCCACTTGGTTCCTCCATGGGTTCTTCTTCCTGCCTGCTGACAACAATAGCAGGCTTAGAAGATAAAGATGGAGCTATTGCCCTGGCTATCCTTATTACCCTATCCCATCCGGGTATCGGAGAACTCGCTCCTTGGCGCCTTCTTATCTCTGAATACCTCCTGGCTAATCTTCCTATCTCATCGCCGACTTCCTGGCTTAACGAGTTTATCAGGCTTATATTGTGGCAGATCTGTTCGCTATTCTCAGGCAGCCCTTGGATTCTTTGCAAACTCAGCCATATCTGTTTAAGCCGCGGTAAAACTTCAGTTCGTAACAATACAATCCATTCGCTTTTGACTTCAGGCCAAGTTGCATCAGCAATCTCTATTTTCTTCAGCCTTCCCGACGGAAGGAATTGAGATTCATTAGCTCCCAATGTTATATCGGGGAGATGGATGATCCCATAGTCATCGCTCTCTCCTTCATATTCCTGGCAGAAAAGCCTGAATTCTGTAAGACTTATAAAATACCTGATAAAAGAAGCCAGGCTTTTTATCTTGCTTTGAATACTCTCAACAGGATACGGGTGGATATAACTTGCATTCATCACAAAACTCATACTTCCGTCAAATTTATCCCTTAAGGCCCTTCCAATCAGTCTCTTTACCTCAATACTTGAAAGATTGATTGTATTCTGAGCAATCAACTCTCTGGATATGCGTTTCGAATCTGATTTTTTGGCTATAAAATATGCTATTAAGGACATTGCAAAACCAAAAACAAGGCTATAATGCAGAATAAATGTTCTGCTGGTATGAATGGTTAAATCAATCATCCCGGTTGCCAACATAGAAATCAGAAATATCCCGCTTATAATCCTTAAGGCCCGGGTGATCCTGCCTTCGTTATCGATATGTAATGAAAAATACTTTCTTGCATTATCATCTATGGCAGAAACATTTTTTACCGGAGATGAAGCAATGCCAGGCATTTTCATTATCCCGTATTTGGTATTAAATAAAAATTGGCCCATAGCCCAAATAAGCGCCGTTACACCCATGGCACGTAAAGATAAGGTAGAGCTATCTAGATCTCCTGAATAAACTGGAGAGCTGACTAACACACTGTTTTCTTCTCTTATAGAGTTTAACGAAACAACCCCCCAATCCGCTCCATCAAATCCAATCGCCTCATATGACCGGCCGAAGAAATTATCTGTCTCCGATAAAGCCACATCGATGACTTTGCCACCTGGGCTCTGTTTTATAGATTTAAGATGGATATGGCCTACTACCTGAGGAATGAGAAATTTTTCACTCACTGAAGCGAGGTTATCAAAAGGAGTACGTAATACTAATCCCACCAATGCATTCGGTTTTCTCTTCTCAACACTTATACGCAATAGTTCATTCAGTTTTTTAGCGATGCTTTTTGCCGTATGCTGACTTAAATTACTAACTATATACTCAGCAGCCTCATTCAACTCTATCTCTGGATTCAAAAGATGCGGATTCATTTGCCTAAAAGCCTCCACTAACACATAAGGTAATACTCCGCCATGAACAAAAATTCTTCCGTTACATTCGCTTGCCAGCAAAGCTTGCCCTGATAAAATATCTTCCTCTACTTCTCTGGCAAGACCAATAAATTCCGGGGCTTTTACCTCTCCCCTAGTATATGCTACGTATAAATCATACTCGTGGTTTCCTAGAATTCTTACCACCTTACCCCCAGTATTTTGTGCCTGATTAGACAGAGATTTAAGGTAATGGTAAAAATCTATCTGGATAGCTTCTTCTCCAATCCCACCCCAGATAACATCTCCGAGTTGGATAAGTGTTCTTTCACCCAAGCAGGAATCATCTTGCCAGGAATCGCCTTGCCAGGAATCGCCTTGCCAGGAATCGCCTTTTTTAATATACCTTATTCTCTCAAGGGCATTACGAAATCCCTGCAATTTAGCATGCCCGTCTCCAAATACAATAGCCTTAACTTTCGCTATCACTCCTCTTAACCTATTAACCGGCTCTACCATGGACAGCTGACTGATAAAAGTATCTATCTGGGCTTGCAGCCCCTGCGCTTCTGTTGGTTGCGACTCATGAAGTACGATCTGGCTGATTATATAGTTAGGATTAAAATAATCTTTCTCAAAAAGAATCCTGCTTATCTCTTGCTCAGGGATATTCCAGGCAATAACACCATTTTTTAAACGCTCAGCAACTTTAAAATGTGCAGTAGACGCTTGGCTTTTAATCAACCCTCTTTTAATGGCTTCATTAACAAGATAAATCAACGCATTACCTATGTATCCAAATCTTTCCCTAAAATCCGGGAAATTCTGCGCTGCTTTAAACATAGCTGCTGCGGTAACAGGGGAGCTACTCTGGTCATCATTTTTGCGCTGGTGTTCAAGGATATGAGCATCCAGAGCTTCGTAATTGATACTGGCTGACATCCCCCAGGCACACAAGGCCACAGCAAATGAAATGCCCCCTATTATTGATAACAACATCCAAACCAGGCTTCCTTTAACCAGGGCCCAGACAAAAATGCCAACAGGCACCAATGTTACAAATACAATCAATGCCGTCCTTGAACGCGTGTTATTAAAGACCACATCATTAACCATGCCATCCTGAGAAAAATACAACTCCACCCCGTTAATATTACCTCTATCGTAATAAATACGGCTTTCATGAAGGATGCTCCTGGCGGCTTTGGCAATTTTTTCTCCTTTGCAAACATAAAGAATTACCGTAGGTTTATCCTTCAATCTTGTCTTGGCAATGTCTAGAAATTGATATATTAACTCAGGGGTGACAAAAGACCTATGTATAGCCAAAACAAACAAATCGATCTCATCTTTACTATGCGCTAGAATTGCCGCAAGCCCTTCATTTAAAGAACTTACTTCAATAGTATTAACTTTATAGCCTGCTCTTTCCAGAGGAGAGATAATCTCAATCGCAACCGAATGCCCCGGCCTATAAAAATATTTATTATGGTCTGCTTCATAAGTAGGAAGAATTACTACGGCGCTTTTTCCCGAAGTTAAAGCAACTGGGTTTCTCCTGCTTCCTAATTTGCCTAATGGCGAACTGACTAAACTCCACCACTGCGAGTCTTTGGCAAGCGATATCTCCAACTCAACATCATCTTGTTGCGGCAAACCAAGCATTAATGAACAGTATCTTTCTAAAGGATTTAGGCCTTTTGAATCAACCTGGCGGGCGCCAAATTTATCGGTTAATATATGTTCGGCTCCGCTCTCTAATCTGTTCTTGCCCTCAACAGTTCCGGTAGCTGTTAAAAACCCTTTGTCTTTGGCAAGGCTTAAAATATGCCCTAATAAAGCAGTCCCTATACCTCTTCCCGAATAATCATCGCGGACAGATAAGGAATAAAGATAAAAAACATTATCCCTGCCATAGCTGCCGCCCCATCTTACTGTTTCCGGAACACCTACAACATAACCTAATAAAAGCCCATCTTCGTTCCTGGCTGTAACTGTAATACCGCCCTGGCTATCTTCTTGCAGCAACATAACCTGCCTTATAGAATCATTGGAAGTTGCAGGCAGGCTACTCCAAATCCTGTCGGTTTCAAATATACGGCCTTCTTTTATTATATTGCTGAGAGAACTCAGCTTGTCATCTCTTAACCTGCTATCGGAGTTAGCAGGGCTTGATACACTTTCTTCCTCCTCTTTACTATTTACATATCTTATTGCGGATAAAGATTCTCTTAAAAGCCCGAGAGAACCATAAAAAATCCAGATGCCAACCGCCATCCCCAATATGGCATCTACTTTATATGTTCCAGAAATCCAAATAAACAGACCTCCAATCATCGCAGCTAAAGAGCCGGCAATATCTGCGACAATATGTTTATAAGCTCCCCTAAAATTGAGATTATGATTTCTTCCGGAATGCAAGGTTATTGCAGAAACCGTATTCACTAATAAGCCTAATGTAGCGATTATGAATATTTCGTAGGTAAGGTGGTCTGCCGGGTGCCCCAGAAGCCTGCGGATACCTTCGTATCCGATATAAAATGAGGCTGTTAGTACTGTGATGCCATTTAGGAATGCTGCGGATACTTCGTAAATTGTATTGCCATTGTATTTTTTCGGAGGAGGCTTGCTCCAGGCATTTGCCCAATGGGCAAACAAAGCTGCGCCTATGCCCATCGCATCCGTAAACATATGCCCTGCATCTCCGGTTAGGGCTACCGAACCTGAAATAATCCCTGTAAAAAGCTCAACCCAGGCAAAACCAAAAGTTATAGCAAAGATAAAACGCAATCTACCCAAGTGGTCAGTATGTATATGTGTATGATAAAGACTATGTTCATGGCTATGATGCTTATTTTTTCTTAACGCAGGTTCTGCATCTAAAGGCGAGCTTATACACCGCTTATGCTTTAATATCTCAAGCCCGGCAGGGCCGTATTTCTTCAGCCTTCGGTAAGCAATAGATTCAAAGCTGCCGTTCTTGACAATGCTCCTGCGCCCGTTATCATCCTTGCTCATGCGAAAAGTTAAAATCCTCGCGGGCAAGAATACAAATGGATGATGCAAAAGAGCATCATTTATTAAGCTCACTGCCCCTGCCACTTCAAAAATAACAATATTATGAACGGAAAATAATTGTTCATACCCTGCATCAAAAAACATGCGGAATAAATCCCCTCTTTGGGTACGATCATCTATCAATCCTGCTCTATATAACTCTTCTATAGGCCTATATTGTTTCGCTATCGGATAATCCAACCTGTAGTATAAAGCATCTCTTGCTATGCTATCCCACACATCTCCGTGTATCACTAAAATTCTGTTATTTATGCCGAGGTCTATTTCTCCTCTTTCTATACTACGGGAAAAGGTAGTCTTACCGACACTGCTTGAACCGTCAATAGCAACGATTGCCGGTAATTCCAACTTTGTCAATGTTCTTCTGAATTTTGCGGTCCCTGCAACCCTCGATAATGGCGATGATGCCTTGTGTTCGGATTTTATTCTATCCAAATCACTGTCCAAGGAGTATCCGCGTGAATTCAAAGCAGCCAAGAAAGCTTCTCCCGCTGGTTGCCCAAGAAAGAAAAAAAGCTTTCTCCCGGTTAAAAGCCGTCCATTCCTGCCGCTAAGCAAATCTTTAATTTTCACATGAATCAACCCCGGATCAACGGCGACAGAGCGCATAAGTACACGGTAAGCCACTGAACGATCGCTGAAGATATCAACTGACGGCTCTTTAAACAGGGGCCCAAGTATCATGCTCTCGAGCCTGCCATTACCGTCATTTAATAAATCTACGACTTGTTTATCAATATACTCATTTATTTCATCGTTGCTCGTATTTAAGAGAGCGGAATTCAATCTTATTCCGTATAGTTTTAGTAATAATATTTTGTCAGAAACTGACTGAAAATTCTTTTTATGGGCAGTGTGATGAATAAGAAGAATTACGGGTATGCCAAATATCTCTGCCATTGCTTTAAACCTGGAGTATGGGGTATTAACTTTTTCTGATTCCCATCTCTGTACTGTATAAACATCTACTCCCAGCCTATCGGCCAAATCATCTTCTGATAAGCCTTTTAATTCTCTATAGGAACGGATCCTCTCCCCCCATCCTGGGCTTATACCAAAATCCTTATATGCGCTTCTCCAGGAACCGTTTTTCAAGTATTCTACAGGCACATAGAGTGCTTGGGCAAACTCAGCGATCACATTATGGTTAGGCCATTCAAGGCGCTCCTGTTCCCATTTTAAGATCTTCTCTGCTGAAACATCCATTTCTGCGGCTAAATCAGGCATAGTCATCCTTAGCGCTTCCCTCACCTTTCTGATCCTTTTACCATAGCCACTTGTTACGCCGAATTTATCCCAATCAGGAGGGTTTAAATCAAGGCAAACATATTGGCTGTCTACGCCCAATGCCTTTGCGACTCGCTTAAGTAGACCTATTCGTACGGACATACCATAACTTTCATTTTCAAGCTTAAAGAATGTAAGATGATTCATATCGGCTAACAAGGCGACATATGCTTGAGAATATCCCTGTTTTTTTCTTGCCTTGGCAATCCTATCACCATAGCCTTCTTTAACTTTTATTTCCGGAGGGTTTATTCCGGTTAATATATATTCCGGTCTTACTCCAAATAATCCGGCGATAATAACTGCCTGCCCGAAGCTAGGCGGGAATTTTTCATGAATCCAGGCATAAACCGTTGTTGAGCTGACCTTAAGTCTTCTCGCAAGCCTTGGAGCACTCCATCCATAGTTATCCATCAGGCTTTTTATTCTCCTGCCGTAATGCCAGTCAGGCTCATCTGTACCTTTTATTAGATATGTTGGTGTAATGCCCATAATGGTTGCGCAATCTCTTAACTCTGTTATCGCCGGCCTGGTTATCCCCCTTATAATCCTGCGAAATCTTCCTTCATCAATTCCGGTTTCCCGAGTAATGCTATCCTGCGAGAAACCAAGTTTTTTCATTACATTAGTAATCCTATCTGCCCAGCCATCAACAACCCCCACCATTGACCAATCAGGCTCATCAGTCCCGATCATCAAATACTGGGCGCTTACTTCTCTGTCGAATATTTTATTGATCATGTCCAATAGAACGCTGTAACGCGGGAAGGTACCGCCCCCCTCAATACGCATTAAATATGCGTAATTTCTATATTTAGCAATACGGCTTGCTTCTGCAAGAGTCAACCCGAATAACTCTCTTACTTTCTTAATCCTTAAATGGCGCCTGCCTCTTTCCTCTAACGCTTCCCGGTCGATTTGACCTTCCCCCTCCCTGATATATCCTGCCGAAACCCCTAACATCTCAGCTAAAGGCTCTAATAGAAATGCCGGAGGTGGCGCAGCTTCATGCTCCCACCTGGTTAACTGCCAGGGTTCTATTTTCTCTTTCAGCAGAAAACTCAATTCTTCTTTAGAAAGTTTTTGTAAGCTGCGTACTTCTGCTAACCTTTGGCCGTAACCAGCAGTATAGGCATCAATTTCTTCTTTTGTCATTCTATAGCTTGGGGCACTTACAGGAGAACTGGCTTCAGGGGGCACTTCTCTGGTCAGTGACAGAAACGGTCCCTGAGGAGATGGAGAAACGGACCGACTAATTGCCTGCAATAACCCAATGAAACCGGGGATATTAAAGTTTTCTTCTGCAACGATACCAAATAAACTATATAATCGCTGACGGGCTAAAGAATCAGCTGGCAATAAATAGGAGTAAGATTTAGCAATTAATGCCAATTGAGCTATATCTCTTTTTTGGCTGTCCCAATTCGGATCAATAAGTTTACCATTTTTATACTTAGCCGTTTGCTCAAGACCTAAAGCTTTTAATGATTCAATGCCTATAGCCGGTGTCACGGCTATATTAAAATCAATAAAACTTACGCCTCCGGTGGCTGGATCTATAAATACCTCTTCTTCTGACAAGTCCCTATGGAAAACACCCTTTGAATGAAAATCGCCTAATGCCATTGCGATGTTTATTAAGCGCTGCAGAACCATCTGCTCTTTAGACCTGGCATCTAAGTCATCTCTTCCATAAATATTCTCCTGGTCTTCCCATAAATCAAGACCTCTGGCCTTGCTTAATAAAATAAATCCCGTTTTGGCTTGTAATACTATGTTGTAATCCATAAACCGGGAAACGACCCTCCTGCTTTCTCTATCAAGTATCCCGGAATAAAAACGATCAGGAAGATGATTCCTTAACGATTCATACCTATAAAGCTCTCGTAATATATTTATTTCGCGCCCGCCAACTTCTCTGCGAAGCGATATTTTAAGAAAATGCCTCCCTCCATCAAATACGGCCGGTAATACCAAGCTTAAACCTCTTAAAGCATCCGTTTTCTCCTCTTCATCTAATGGTAGAAACTTAAGCCTACCTAATTTTGATTTTCCCGATATGAGCATTGTCTCACTTATCCCATCCTTAACTGGAGAAGAAGCACTAACATCTTCCTCGTCTTCACCAGATTTCATCCCGATTTCGATGATTTTCCTGCCGAAGATCCTTCTTAACCAGCTTAACCCAGACAGATAATAATATTTTAGTAAAAGATATTGCCACCAACGGTAAGTATCGCTTATGACTGCGATATATTCTTTATCCCTGTTCAGCACTAAAGCCGCAACCGCCATATAAATGTTACCCGGCAGGCTCAAACCGGAGATATTATTAAGTATCATTTCGGGGTTCCAGCTGCGCAGTTTTCTCTTGGTTATTCTCCATGGCCGGCTCATATCCTGGCGCGCATCAATCTCATCAGCTACATGCAAGACCCAATCAATAACCCTGAATCTTTCTCTTTTCTCTAAATAGCGCGGATGGTGCCTTGATATTGCCTTGGCGGCAGAATCCGATATTCTTATCTTCTTCCTGCCCAAAACTTTGAAGGATTTATTCACATGGCTGATTATGATTGCATATTCATCTTCGTTAAGCCTGCGTCTTTTGTTAACCACTTCTATCATCTCACTATCATAACCCTTGCCTAAATCATGAGCAAGCGCAGCAGTGACTAAGTCAATAAGGCTCTCTCTTGTCAACGGAAGATGCCTGGCAATAAAGATGGCAATTAAAGCTGTCCGTAAAGCATGCCTTCTGGTGCTAATAATTTGCTCCGGGTAAGAAACTAATATTTTTTCCCAGGCTTTAAGCAAATCCCTTCTCTCAGCTCTTGTCAATCTACTAGTTAATTGTCCGTCAAAAAACTTTAATAGTTCTAAACTGGCATGATCCGGCCCCAGGCTAAATGCCCTTAATACATCTTGCGCTCTGACTGAATCAGTAAGTATCGGTGAGCTTGAGTGAACCTGGTTTATATCCCCCAAAAACGGATTTACCAGAGAAGGATTATCTCTTAGATACCGGCTAATCATATTGACTACAGTTAAAGACATATTTCCTTTACCTATATTATAGGTGTTATGCGCATCGGTCCCTACGGTGAAAATAAGCGGCGATTCCGGGTGCAGTCTGTTAAATTTCCTTATCATATCCAGATAAAATATAGTTTTCTCTGCAGGGATAAATGGATGGCTGATTTCTATGCCTAAAAGCCCTGTATCAATAAATAACTCTTCAAAGTCCCTGTATGGCCATGAGCTAGTCTCATAAACTTCTCTATGCCATTTTCCGGGATGGGCTAAAACCGGTATGCCGCCATGCTCCTTTGCCCAGGCAACTACCCTATGCACGTCAACATTACCCCACAAACACTGATCCTTATGCCTATCCCATCCATCGCTGAATATCTCCCTTGTTTTATCATCAAACCCGCCTTCATACCAACTCTTAAAATTATCGACATCGGGGAAATAAACCAATATATCCCTTCTTTCCTGGACACTTCCGTTTCTATAAACACCTGTGTAAAGTTCAACGGCTGGGATAACCTTGACACCGAATAACTCTCCGATAGCTAACGCCTTCATCACCCCATCAAAACTCTGATGATCGCTGATAGCGATTGTCTTTAATCCCCGGCGATAAGCTTCATAGACCATATGCGCGACTGAGTCCGAAGCGCAGTCAGAATATGCTGAATGCAGATGCATATCTACAGACGAAGGATACAACGGGTCCCTGATTATCGGTGCATGCATAACTGCAAGCCTTTGTAATAACTTATCCTCCATGGCGGAAAGTAAATACATCAATCTGTCGTCCCTATCCTCGGCATCACTAATTTGATTGATATGCCTTAATATTTCAGAAATCCTGTCTAGCTCAGCTGATTTTCTGCCGGCCGAACCTGTCAGCCACTGAGCATAATTAATGAAATCTCCGCGCTCTTTATAAGAAAATGTATCTACCCCAACTCTTTCTGCTTTGGCTTTAGTGGCCAACAAGCCGGATATGCCCTGGCCACTCAAACTACCCAACATAAAACTGTTTAAACCAAATCCAAAAAGCAGCTTCTCAATCTCAACGCCGCTCAAAATATCGACCCAACAATTTACCGCATTGGTAATATTTGCACTATCACTCTCTAATATCTTCAACTCTTCGGCAAAAGCACTAAGTAGCAACCAGCGTATTTCTTTCAATAACCCCCTGGCTTCAGGGAATTCGCCCTCAATAATGCCTTTAATAATTCTTCTCCTGGAATAACCCGCGCGCTCATAATGTATCCACAAGTCTCTCCAGTGTGCATAAAGACTTTCTCTATAAGCAACTCTCTCTTGTTGTTCTATCCCAAGCCTCGTAAGCCGGGCTCTTAAGGTAGGTTCTAATATTTCAATCTTAATTTTAGGATCAAGCAATACGCCCATAAAAGCAACCATCTGCTCACGGAGATATTGAGGGCTGATTTCAGACAAAACTCTTAAGCTTGATTCAAATCTTAAAACAGCTTCTTTAGCAGAGCTCAATAAATCCTCATTGGAAATCTCTAAGGGCGAAGAAACACTGCCTGTTTCATCATATCGCTCTATAGCCCTGATTAAACTTACTGCCCTTTCTTCAACAGACAGATGACGCTGGCTATCTTTATTATCGGACAATATGATAAATTTTTTCCCGTTGTTATGTTCATATATTACAGAAAGCATTCCTTTAATATCACCTATTCTTATCAGTCCATTCGCAGATAATTCAATAAGCTTGCTGGCCGAAGCGCTGTCAGCGTAGCCTTTAAGCACCTCTTCTGCTAACATAACCTCTGCTGAAGACGGAGAAAGCGCATTAAGCCTGAATATTACATTTGCCGGTGTTCTATAAGACCCTTCTGTCAGAGACAAAAGACTCTTCCTCGTAACATCATTAAATAACTGCGGCAACAAACGCCACGACCAATTTCCATCTTTGGCTTCAGGATCATTTATCTGCCCATCAAGTAACCCCATAACTCCTTCATCAATTATGATATCCGGCAAGGAGAGAACGGTTATATTTGTGTTCTGCCCCATAATAAAACTGACCACCTTTGAAGCGACATTTGCGTCATCTACAAAGTCGTTGAAAAAATGATTAAGGCGCGCCCTTCCTTCTCCGCTCAACCTATGCCTCCACCATTGCCTGATAAGAGGTAAATCATGGGTACCCATATACAAAACGTTTCTTCTTGAATAATTTGCAGGATTATTCCAATCATTATCCACTTCTGATTCAGAATTATTAAACGGCATAAATTGGAATATCCTCATTCCCATGAAGCCGTAATGGCTCATCAATTCCTTTGTTTCCTCGGTGATAATGCCCAGGTCTTCTCCGATTAAAAAGCGCTCAAGGTCAGGGAATATCTCTCTAAGCCTGTCAAAAAATACCTTTGCTAGATACTGGCCGCTGACTCTCCATCCGTATTTTGCAGGTGTACCAAATTTATAACCCCAGGGAGTAATCTGGCCTATTATGTGGTCTGCCCGCACAAAACCGTTTTTATATAGGCGTTTCATTCTTCTATATTTCTGAATCCAGAAATCCATCGTGCGCTTACTATCCCATCTGTACATAGGATGGTTCCAGGCCTGGCCATCTCCTCCTTTAAATGCATCAGCCGGCGCACCGGCAACTAATGTCCTCTGGCCATTCTTATCAAGCACAAACACATCGCGATTAGCCCAAACATCGCAACTGCCGTGCATAGAATAAGCGGGTAAATCGGAGATAATATATACTCCGTGCGCTTCAGCAAAATCCACAAGTTCATCCAAATATTTTTGCAAAAGATACTGATAGAACCCATAACGCAGAACTTCATTTTTGTTTTTATTACGGAATTCTACCGTAGCCTGTGCCCTTTTCTGTTTTAATTCCTCCGGCCAGGACACCCATCTCCCGGGATTCTCGGCTTCTATTGCCTTATATAAAACATAATCTTGCAGCCAGTAATCTTCCTCTTCCATAAATTGATTAAATTCTTCTCTATATAATTTATCTCTTAAATATCTTTCAAACGCAAAAGACAAAAGTTTCTGTTTATATTCAAGCTGTCCTCTTGGAAGAGCAATCCTGTTAGCGGGCTCCAGCTTAGGGAGTACCGAATCAAGCTCCTCCTCTGTTATCCAACCATCTCTTAAAAGGCTGCCCGGAGGAACGATCTTATAATCAAGTGCAAAAACGCTATCCGTGCGGTATGAACAATTATTCCCGTCTGTTGGATTAAGCGGTGATATCTGCCAATACCTCTGGCCTGCCTGGGCAAGCAAGAGAACGAATTCTTTTGCGGCATCGCCTAAATCCCCTATACCATATTCTCTCTGCCCCGGCTTAGGTTCGCCAAAGAATGATGGCAATGAGTAAACAGGCAAAAATATACCACTACCTATCATTCTTAACGCTGCCTGCATTTCTTTGCCTGCTTGAGCTTCAGCAATAGAACATCCCGGTATCGTCCTGGCTATAGTTATGGGAGACGATGCGGCAATATCCTCTAACGCATTAATGCCTTCTATATATTTGTCCCATGTCCCTGATAAGGCATTAACAGCAATACTATGCAGTGATTCATATTCCCGGTTATTTAAAAGCGGGAGGGATGAAAATATTCTTCTGCCTTCTTCAGGGTCATACTCTCCAGCCATGACCTTTTTCCTGTACTCATAGGTACCATTGGGCCAAACAATGCCAGTAACCAGCCAATAAAGCATATGCATGAGTTGAAAGATGTCTTGCCGTTTATATTGTTCAGGTGATTCTATTGCAGCGGGGAAAGGATCGATAAGCTTAACAGGCCCTCTCCTGTCTAAACCGGTAACCAGAGTATTAGGCAGGCCTATATCTCCAACCGGCGCTTCAAAACCATGTAAGGACGAAACGACCCTGCTAGACTCCCCTAGAATCTTTAAGCCCTCTTTAAGCCTATCCTGCGGGTTTAAGGCTTTAATATGATCTTCAATGGAAGAATACGGATCAACGTATTCCATGAGCAGCGAAGAGCCAAACTCAGCATGAAATTCACACGAATGAAATCTCACAAGGTGGTTTAAAAGATGTGCTGCTTCTCTTTCCAAAATATCAAATTTATCTGCCCAGAACTCATACATCCGGCGTAAATCTTTGTATGCGACTTTTAAAGCAAATTTTCTGCCTGTGTTTAAATCCCTAGCCAAAAATACCGTGCCTTCAAGCCCCTGGCCTAAAACATCTTCTATCGTCAGCTTTAAACCATGGCCGTTAACAGGTACATTGCTAACCAATGCCTGCATAAAAACATATATCGAGCTATCGGTGTTATAAATACTTGGATCCAAGCCAGTAGCCTTACTCCATAACTTAAGAAAATCTTCGCGGGAAAGTACTTGCAATATTAAATCCCCGCTGTTAATAGCTACAACGGGCTCAATCTCATCGGTGTTATTTATTCCGGATAACCTTACTGCAAAAAACTCGCCGTTAACCCTCAGGATAAGCGCTCTTTCGTCTCCCAAATAACCTATCTGGTCAAGATGATAATCTGCCACACCCTGACGTAATGCGTTGGATGAAACTACATCTCTTAAAGATAATCTGTTAGCCAAAATCTCTCTTGTAAACCGGAAGAAACAGTCGGCTCTTTCTTGGCCAGCCACAAATGCCCTGATAGTAGCTTCAGACTCAGGGCTTACCGGAGAAGAAGATAAGGTGGGTTGATTTTGAATACCCTCTTCAAATATTTTAAATAGAAAAGCTAACCTTGATTTTGGTACTGATATTATCTGGTCCTTCAGGTTTCCAAAAAACTGCACCGCGCCTTCTCTGCCTAAAGCGTGGATAATCCCTAGGGCCATAGGCTCAAAGGCCATATCTCCTTCATCATACAGGCTGTCAATTACCTCTAATTCATTAACTCCGCCTTCGCTCTCTGAAAGCCCGTCTAAATCAATTATGGTAGCCACAGGATGCCCCTGATGGATTCTTATAACGGCATTAGACTCATTTGGGTCCAGGACAAATCCTTTATGGCCAAGTATCTCCCATAAAGATATGTAAGAAGCGACTTTTAGCGCACGGCAAAGCTGGGTAGTTAAGCCTGTTGCCTGAGAGCGGATTAATTCCTCGGTAAATAATATTCTCGGCTTGCTATTGCGGCATTCTATCGGCTCTCCCGAACGTGGATGCAGCCATTCCCTGGAAGAACGGATTCTTTCTCCGACAAGGTGCACTCGATTAATGAAATTCATATCATACGGAACCCCCGACATGGTATTCCTGACCTTCTCTTTAACAATTTTTAATAACATTTCAAAAGAGTGACCTTTGGGATAAACATCAAAACTAACCTTGTAAACCCGTTTATGAGTCCTTTGCGCAAACGCTTCTAACGCAGTTAAGTCCATTGAATCAATATCAACTTGCATTCCGCTATCAAGATAACTTAGCGCCTCATTCTTTAAACCGGATATACCTAAGGCCTCGCTAATTGCTCTTAAGTCACCTTCTATAATACCGGGGTCCTCATCAAAATCGGCAGCTAATCTTTCAACATTAGATTTCCCAAACAATATTTTATCTGGATTTAAGGGCGAGGAAGATGTAAATTCAATTAGTGCGTAACCCCAGGCAGGGAGTTCTAATTCCAAGCTTCCCGTTTTATCGTCATAAATATATTCGCATAATCCTGTTGCATCCCCTAAATTAGGAAGCAAACTCTTCGGCGCATTCTCATTATCGTTATAATATGAAAACGCTGAATCTCTGTTGATCATTAAATCAAAATGCTCTCCTGAATAATTTACTACAACAAGCAGGTCGGCTTGCGGTGTATGCCTTATAAAAGATATAATCCCACTGTTGTTAATGCTAACATCTTCCCATACCCTGCCCCTGGAATCCTCTCTCCAGCCGGTTGCTTCCAAAACCTGTTCCCTGGTAGCTTCCGGGCTTAACTTCAGGCATCCTTCAGGCACCATTCTCTCTATTTTAGCAAGATAAGCGCTAAAGAATTCTCCGTTACCATAAGATCTTCTTCCTAAGAATCCCAAAAACCATGCCAACCCCGGTATGCTTAATCGCTCTTTAAGTATTTCGTTAATATGCGGATATTTATATTCATAGATACCGGCATCAGCTGACTTCATTTCCTTTACAACGCCATATCCGGTCATATTTAGCACCTGTCTTAAAGGTATAAGGAAATAGCCCGGTAATCCTGCTGAAATTATTGAAGCAGCTAAAGCCTTTTTCATATGCCCAAAAGCTTCTACGGCAGCCGGCTCATCATGATTCTCAACGAAATGAACGGTTGAATGCATGAAATCAGTTGGAGAATTTACAAAAGTATACCCTCTGAATGAATCGGCATAACCAAGCCGAAGAAGGTCATATGCGTGTTTCTCGTAAGGGATCATGCCTAACCTGGTAAACGCACCGGCCCTTCCTTCCCAAGGGCAGCCTTCTTTATCACCGAATTCATAGCTCTCAGCGACTACCAGCATACCTGGATATTCAGCATTAACTTCATCCATAAATTCTCTCCAGAATTCATTCGGCATTTGTCGCTCAAAATATTCCCAGCTCATACCATAAGGTTTGCCCCAGGTATCATAAATATTATATCTGAAAGCCAAGAATGCCAGATCAGCGCGCAAGCCACCACCTAATGTTAATTTTGCAATTTTATGAAGGACGGTCTTGATCATATATTCCCTGGCTCTCTTATCCATATAATTAATCTGAGCTAGGTTCATCATCGGCGGATTGTACCCGGGTTCGCCTACACGGGCATGGTATATATATGATATCGGATGATTAATCGGCTGTGAGGCGCCTCTTAAAGCATTATCAAGCCATATCTCCGTATTCTCATATGCCGAAATGTTACGGTTCGCTAAGGCTAATCCCTCAACTCTTTCTACAAGAGGAGAATCAAAAGCAATATGATTAGTGACAAAATCAAGTATTACCCTTATACCTCTATCTTTAAACATTGATACAACTCTTATAAACTCATCATCGGTAGCAGAGATATCCGGATCAAGTTCATAATCATAAACATCATATGCGCTTGCCCAACGCTTTAATGTTTCCCCGTGCCTTCTGCCCCAGATCCTCATCAATCGGTGTGAAAGAGGGCTTTTCCTCCACACGCCTTTAAACCATATTACGCCTACACCTAAAGAACTAAGCCAATCCCAGAATGCCTGCGGGACATCTTTTATAGTCCCGCCGTAAGTAGCGCAGAGTGCCCTAGAATCTATTTCCAATATGATATTTGATGAATCCAGGGGAGATGATGCTCCAATGCTATAAACTTGCAGGATACGGCGTACTCCTGAATTAGGCAACAATAAGATTTTGGTGGCAACTTTACTGCTGGCTCCGGCAGGCAAACCTAACAAGTTTTCTGTCACTAGGCCATAACCGGGACCTTCTCCAGGCCTATCCCCGGGGGCTTGCCGCAGATTTAAAAAATATGTGTGTAAAACTCGTTCTGTAAAAAGACTAAAGCTTCCGCCTATCCAGCCTCTTAAAACGGTAATCCCTGCTGTTAAAAGAAGCGGCCAATCAACATTCTCGTATCCGGAGCACTCATCAATAATTATCTTTAGCTGGGCACGGGCAGCCTGGTGCTGTTCAGCGGCTATAAAATTAGGGCAGCTATTAAGGTGCTCAACAAAATGGAAAGATTCCAGTTCTTTTGCTATCTCCATAGGCCAATAAACCCATCTATAGAAAGCAAAAGCCATTACATCGCTCATAAACTCATGAATTGATGCTACATCTTTATTCTCATATGAATCCAGTTTTGTCTCGATTGACAATATATTATGCATGATTTCATGAGCGCAGGTCCCGATTGCTACTCCTCCTGAATGTTTTCTTGCAAACCTGCCTCCGAAATTAAACCCTGAGTTAGCATCTTCATACCCGGGAGAAATCCTGGCGTTTATAAAAATCCTATGCAGTATTTCAAAAAGTGTAGCCAGGGAAATACCCGCTCCTTTATGGTAAATAAATAGCGCTACAGCCGCATAACCCAGCCTTAATACATCATCAGAAAATCTTAGCGGCAACCCGGATTCCAGCTTTCTCTTAAGCATGCTTTTATTTCTTAAACGGTTGAGGAAATCTTTTAATTCAACAACCGAAAAACTGTTCACCGCTTCTTCCCTAAAATTATCCTCTGAATCCTTTAACCAAGCAGAGATAAACATTAACGCACGCAATCTTATCTCAATGCTGAATTCACGGCTCATGATTATATCCCTGACTGCATGCACTCCATACTCGTGGCCAGCCAAAATCACCTCTCTATCTTGCTGCTCCATGCCTATTATTTTTAACACTTCATTTAAAGCTACGCGATGCTCATTTTTCAGCAAGGAAAGAAGGGCCGTATGGATTATTTCTCTCCTTTTCGGTGAAAATGAATCCCTGAATAACCCGCCGATATACCTTATAGATTTTGCGGTTCTCCATTTCACGGCAGAATCCGAATATCGCTGTATATCATCTATAGTAAGCGGACTAGAAGCATTTTCATTCAGGGACGGTTCTGCCTTGTTTTGAGAACCGTCCCTGATAATTTCTAAATCAACATAGGCAGCACCTACATACTTATCAGCCGCCCCATAGCCAACTATCCCCTTTACGCGCGCTCCTCTCCTGTAGGTAGGAGCAAAGCTGGTAATAAAAATACAGTCTAATTTACCGCCAAGGCCATTTTTCTCCCATTCTAATTCCGGATATACGATGCCATCAGTTTCATCAATTATTTCCCATGGCCTGTCAGCCTGGGCAAGAACGGCTTTCCCGTAATATGTCCTGGTATCAGCAGCCTTATCCCTATAAAAGACACTATGTATGAAGAATAAATACATATGTTGATGATTAAATTTAATTTCTACCATATTTGAGCCTGCGCCTATATGAGAATCCCCTTGCCTGGGAGACATTACCCGTTCCTTGAACCTGAACCACGGGCCAAAGGCGCTTGGAGAAACTATTACCCCTATATCCGGCCATGGACGATTATAAGCAGCCCAATATTGGCTGCCGTGTATATTTACTTTCCGAGGGCAAAGGACTACATCTTTATCAAATTTCTTCTTATTGCCTGTTATTACGTACCTGTTTAACCATCTGAAATTTCGGCTTCTTACTGCGTGATTGAAATTCATTTCGTGTGAGATGCAACCTTCGGTAACTATGTTATTGTTTGGAAAGATCTGGCAATGCGTAGAGCTGACATATAAAGCCCCGCTTAAAATAAATGCCCTGGGGTCTTCCCACCACTGGTGGTCATGGCATGACATTATCGGCTTATCCCACCTGTCAACCAAGATAAGGTTTCTTTGCGCTTCATCAAACTTAAATCTGGCATAGCCAAGGCTGCCGCTTGGATGCAAACCGCCCTCATCAGCGCGATAAATAAAATGGATATTGCCATCTAGCCCTTTTACATCGCGTATTACAACAGCAGGATTCAAAACCCCTCCCTTTTCCCAATAGACTCCGTCTCTGGGAGTAAGAAGAGGCTGATTATCATTAAGTCTTGTAAATTCATGTACCACGATTTTATATTTAACCGGGCTTGAAGACAGGACCGTTTCTCCGGGTAATCGGAGAACTGCCCCCCTGGAATGAATTGCTTGATGCGGGTTTAGAACAGAACCGGTAAATAAAGCCGGGGGGCCGTTGATTGCATGCGCACTAAATCCAAATCTTTCCAAAGGAGAAGATGCTGCGTTTAAACGGATGTTGAATCTTGAGCCATGGTCAGACTGAACTGAAATTTTTCCACCCATTGCCTCTGTTGCTTTCTTAGCCATATATAACCCCATGCCGCTACCGTCAACCTTAGTGGTAAAAAATAAATCAAATACAAGAGGAATATCTTCTTCCGGTATCCCGGGGCCGTTATCTTGAATAGTTATATCTATCTCTCCGGAAGCCTCTACCCTGCCTACCTTCACTTCTATCAAAGAAGCCATTGCCTGTCTGGCATTAACAAATAAATTCAGTAAAATATTCCTTAATAACAGTTCATCACCCCAAACAAACAACCCTGGCTCGGATTCAGAGATTATTTTCCTCATGCCTTCAATATGTTCAAGCTCTTCTTTAATAATCCTGCCTATATCAATTCTTTCTCTATTTATGATGGAAGGGCTGCTTTCACCGGCGCGCTTAAGCACATCTATCATCTTCTTAATGACTCCTATTTCTCTGCGTACATAACCAAAACGTCTGGGAGAAAACTGGTCTTTTCTTAATGGTAATCCCTCAAAGATCGCATCTTCATCAGTATCTTTCGACCAGGCCAGAAGTTCGCTTATAAAACACTGGCATAGCCAAATAATGGATACTGCCTGCGTAATGTCAACAATTTGCGTATTCCCTTTAGGGATAGTTATAAATGAAACCCGAACACTATCTATCAATTGCTTGAGCTTACCCTTCATAGATGACTCCTGAATACCGGCATCAAGCAAATCCATATCAATATTGCCCACTATGGCTGTCAGACGGTTATTGACATCATGCTTAAATTGAGAAACTGCGCCCAGGAGAACAGATGCCCGTTCAATCGATTGTGATAATTCTTTAATCCGGCCTATCCATTCTATTGCCTCCTGAGATGTTTTTACCCATACTAATATTATTTCCGGTGTCTGCCCCGGGCCTGGGATAAAATGCTGATTAACAAAATCAAAGACCTCATATCCGCCTATACTAATATTTGATGCAAGATACATGGAATAGGCTTCATCCGTTGCGGTAGGATTGATTGTCCTGTCCGTTGCCTCCAAAGGTATAAAAATCACAGCCCTTGTATTGTGCCTTGAGGCAACAATATCTACTATCTCCTGGTAAGTTATTAAATGGCATGCGCCCACGGTTGATCCGGCAATGACGAATACGTCGCCTGATCCGCTTACTTCTATTTTAGCATCAGGAGCCAATACACCTCCATCGGAATGATAACCTCCCGGGTAGGGAGAAGTAAGCGTATTTGAAAATAATACTAACCTACTATCTATTTTCTGGTTTTGGTAAAGCTTATCCACGCCGGATATGATCCTATCTGCCACCTCGCCATAATCTGGATGCCTGCCTACATGCGTAATAACAAGTGTAGACTCGGGCCTCAATCCCGCAGAAAGCATGTCTACTATCCGGCTGTTTAGCCTTTCATCCAGATTAATAGGAGAAGAGGTATTTCTGCCTCTCCTTTTAGTAATCTCACTATTTAAAACCATGCTAAATGAAGATTTACCGGTTTCAGTAGCTGTCAAAGAAGGGGCGGACCCTGAAACGGGCTGTATTGAACGCAACTTTTCTATTCTTTCTTTCTGCAACCTGATCCTTGCAGTCAATTCGGCACCGAGCCTGCGGGACCTAACATCTTCCTCAATCAACCCGGATAAATATGCTACAACAGCCGAAATAACTGCTTCATTAAGATTGATTACATCCTCATCTTTTGACCTTTCTAATGTAACCACTATTTCTCTTGGCTTCTTAATATTAACAAGCCTATACAAATTATTTCCAAGGTCTATAGGGCGGTTATGGCCGGCTCCTTCATAAGATACTCCTCCAATAGGCATAATAGGGCTTGATACGAATTTTCTCCTTCCTATCTCATGAGATAACCCTGTTTCACGAAGGATACTCCTTCCGATATGCTCATCTTCTATTCTGTTAAAACTCCATAAGTCTCCCAGCGATCTTCTGGCCTCACCCAAATAAATAATAAACTCCGGGTCAATAGACTCTTCTGAATCATTTAAAGAATAGACTATCTCCATATCAGAGGGCCTGCCAAAACCCTCTTCTATTATTTCAGATTCAGATAGAGGAATGACCAATGCTCCGTTTTCTGTAAATAACCTTCTTTTATCTTCTTCGTGGTTAAGATGATCTAATCTGCTGTTACCTTCAGGAAAAATATCAACTAAATAACCGCTAGATTCAGGCCACGATATAACCACATAATAATGGACATAGGGCTTACCCAAATCCGACCTTATGACCCTTAAAGTTGCGCCACTAACCTGGACAAGCTTACTAACCGAAAAGGCCGAATATAACAATCCGGCATGCTCAAAACAAACCCAGTAGAATATACTTAACATTTCTTTAGACCAGGCCTTTACAGCATCTGCAATTACAGTAACCCGGGTTGAAAATTCGCCTTTATTATCAATGGGAGAAGAGCTGACGCCAAACTCCATTAACTCTTTCATTTGCTTCTTGCTTAGCGCCTTCAGCTGTTCTTCTTCGGGTTCTCTAATGGAGTCTTCATCATAAAGGAAATGGTCATATAATATGCTATCCAGAAGAACATGCAATACCCTGCTGGAAGAGTACCTCCTTTTTGCTTTATCTATGAGGCCGAACATATATGCACAAGCTGTCTCTTTGGAAGCATCATTTGATATTAGCAATAATACCTGTTCTACCTGCCCGGAAAGTCTCCGATAAACCCCATTAAAATTTTCACCCCTTATCCTGCCTATTGCAGCCATAGTATTAGCTACGGATAACTTGGCAGAGTCAATTTCTCTCAGTTTCATATGCAGATCCGTGCCATCACCTATTATTCTAAGGTTATCAGATTCAAGATCGTAGCTCCAGGTTCTTAATGGAGATACCCCTATTGCAATTTCTTCTGCAGTCATATCCTTATAAACTAATACTGAAACTCGGCTATAAGACGCTTCCTGGGAAACAATAGGCACTATTTGCAATGTTGAACCAACTGACAAGTCTGGTATAAGAGCAAAATTAAGCGCGATCCCCTGGGTTTGCCTGCCATTATCCTGATGGAGGTAAATATAAACATTGCCTTCGTCATCTATTACACGCTCACGCCATGGCTTAAGTTCACCGACCAGCATTTTTTCTGCCATTATTTTCCGGTGGTAATACATGCTTTTCTCAATTTCGTATTCTTTAAGTAATTCAGCTGCCTTCTTAGATCCAGGATAGAAATCAAAAACTGCCCGTATATTCTGCCTTGCGGTATTGAAATCATTAGCTTCTAAAGCAACTCTTGCTCTCTCTAACAACCAATCAGCTTTATAGTCTTTAAGACTGATTCCTTCGCTGGATACAGCTTCCTGCTCAACCAAAACATTCAATACAATATAGTGCCTTTGTTTCTTGGAAGCACCCTTAACATCCGGTAGACCGTTCTTGGTCATTATCGAAACGTACAAGCCCATTTCGTCTTCATCACTTATATATACCTCAACTTTTCCCTCGGCAAATTTCGTAAATACAGCTAATTCTTTGTTGCCTACGACTTTGAAGAAATCAACAAAATCCAGCTGGATCTGGCGATTCTTGCCGTATGACCTCGTCAAATACGGATTATCCGCATTCACTATAGACGGAATCTGGCCATGGATAAGTAAGATATAAAGTAGGTCCGCACTTCTTTGGTTAGGCAAGGTTCCTTTGGGCTTGCCTTTGTTATCAAGGGCTATCGAATAAGTCAAAATCCTGCCGTTTTTTAAAGTAAGGCGGATTTCAATTTTCGTTTTCATTTCAACAAGCATTATCTTGGTAAATTTTAAGCCTTTCTCATGAAGGTAACCGCGGAACTCGTCAAGCCTGCGGTAAAGAAAACCTCTTACATAAACATTATTCATCCCGGTTAAGTCCAGACTCCTTAATTCTCCTCTTATAGCCGCTACTTCATTTGCTTCCGGATGATCCGGACTCAACTCAAGTATTCTTTTGGCATTTCTTATCGCCAAATGCAACCTGCCGTCATTTCTAAACTCCCTCATCCTCTGTACCCATTCCAGAACACGCCTGTTTTCTTTCTTTCTATTCGCTAAGCGTTCTCTTAAGGCATCAAACGATTGATCCTTGGGGTCGGTTTCTCTTAAAAGCATGGTTGTCTTGCGAATGCGGCCGTTATCTAATGCTGACCTAACCTCGTCAACAGAGATAGGGCTTGAGCTGGGAGTATCTTTTGGCTCTTCCAAATAACCGAGCAATACCAATTTATGTGCGCTTATCAGCTTGCCAAATAATCTTGATGCGTGCGAAAAAGCGCTTGCTTCATCACTTTTAGTATATTCTAAACTAGGGATAGCCTGATTGCCCTGCCTGAATAAACGGGTAATTACTGCTTCAACATCTGCGACTACCCTAGATAAAGTAGATAACTCCAAGATCCGCTTTGTAATCTCAGATAATCTATTCTGCAACTGCTCCCGCTCTGCGGTTGCAGCCAACAACTCTGCCCTTAAAATCTTGGCCTGCTCTTTTAAATCTTTCAGCTCAGGTCTGTCTGCAGCCTCCAATCCCGCATCAAAGAACATCATGATTTTGTCCGGATTATCAAAATAGTCATCAACGACTTTTGTTACAACGTCAGCCTCCGAATAATAGGATTTTATCCCGGATAGAAGCTCTGCTTCTTTCTGCCGATCAGCAATAATCTGATCCAATTCTGCGCGCTCTTGTTGGCTCAAATTCTTTTCCGGGTCCTGTGCTTTTTTTCTTAACTCCGTGAAACGCGAGCGCCTCCCAGTTTGTGGCTGGCTGGCATAACGCGTTTCTATCACCTGGAGTTCCTGCTTAAGGCGCACATAGCCCATTAGCGCATTATCACTCTCAAACTGGTTAATTTTATCCCGATAAGAACTTATCTTGGCATCAAGCGCTACGGATTGTTTCAAAAGTACTTCTAAAGCCTCTTGAGTAGAAGCTCGATTTTCTTCTAATTTCCGCCTGTCCCCGGAAGACCTTTCAATTTCTTTCTGTAGATCAAGTACCCTTCTCTGTAATTGTTCCTTCCGGGAAACCTCTTCCTGCTCAATCTGCTGGCATTCTAATCTTAAAGCCTGATACCTTTTACCAAGTCTAGTATAAGCTGGCTGTAGTTCTGATATACGCTGCTCGATGTCTCTTATCTGAGAAACTGCTTCCTCTCCTGCCGCCTGCTTAAGTTGTGCCTCATAATGAGTGACTGCTTCTTTCATCCTAACGGCTCTTGATTCCAATTCTGCCTTATTTTCTGCTCCTCTTTGTACCCTGGTTTCTAAATCAGAAACATTCGCTTTAAATCTGGCAACCTTATCAAATAACTCTCTGTCTGCAGGGCTTAAACCAGCCAAAGTTCTTTCCAAAGAAGCTTCTAGCCCTTCTATTTCTCTCTTAGTATTAACACCCCGGGTATTTATCTCATGTAACTCCGCGGCTTTAGCTTTATACGTATCTGAATGACCTGATTCTTCTGCTAATTCCGCATTGATGCGTTCAACCTCAGCCTGAAGTAAGCTCAGCTTACCTGGAATATCAGCAATCTGTCCGTCTATTTCCTGCTGCTTTCTCCTTTCTGCCTCAATGCTGGAGTTCAACGAATTACGCTCGGCTTCGCTTATTTGTGCATCGCTCAATAACGCCAAACACTGCGCTGCTCTTTGTTTAATATCTACTCTTGCGAGTTTATCTAATCTTACCCTTAAGACACCAAAGCCTATAAACCTATACCAAATACGCTCAATCAGGCTCCTGCCTTCTAATTCATCCAATTCCGCATATCCTGTATTTCCTATCAATGCCATGACCCTGGCTGCCCTATCAAGAAAATCCTTAGACAAGCTTTCTTCAGCTCTCCCATTGAATACCTTAGGAAAACGGACCATATCCCTGAATTCTTGCACCCTAAACATAACTTTGGCCCGGCCAAAACCTACTCCCGCAAATAGAGCTTTAAGCACAGTAAGCATATTCTGTGCTTCACTCCCGATTAATTTCTCAATGCCTATAACCTCTGTATTAAAATCAAAAGCACACTCAAGATCCAAAAATAGCCTTCTTGCTCTTTCTTCATTATGGTCCGGGATGTCGCTGAATAATACCTCAATATCAGAACGTGTCCCGGCCATCAGACGTATAATTGCCCTTGCCCTGCTTTCAACATTTACTACCTCAAGCACAATTATTTCGTGATCAAGCTCGGGCCTCTCCTGGCATCTTTTGGCAAGATGGCTATGGATCCTTACATCATCGGCATTAGAAATCTTAATTACGAAAGGCGGTTGTTTATTATTGCAGGAAAGAACAGCAGATATTAATCTTTCTCCTAACCACTGGCCAGGGTCTAGTTTTGATATTGCCGTAAAGGCTTTATTAAACTCATTTGAATTCGTCAAAGGAGATGATGTCGCTTCTTTGTTAGGGTGCCTTGCCTGATACTCCTCGACAGCCTTGCTATATTTATGGAAATCAGAAATCATCGCTCTGGCCTTCTCCTGTATTTCTTTTAACCGCTGGATCTCCTGGCTGGTTTTAACTTGAGATCTATAATAAGTAAATGTGTAATCAATCTCTTTCTCAAGGAATTCAATCATTCCGGATACTAAAAGCGGCATAACAAGGACTACCTGCCTGGCCGCATCAAAAACGTTCACCGAAATATCAGCTTCCGGATAATCTTTCCCGGTTAACAATGTATCAAGCTCCCTTAAGAATTCGCTAAACATCCCCCTCTTAAGATAAAACATAGTCAAATTGTATTGTAACTGTACCGGATTTACACCTAACTCAAAGCGCTGTATCAGCCTTACTGATTCCCTCATGCGCTCATAGCAAGTCTCGGCAATTTTATCTGCGCCTAATAATTCACAATAAAATCCGGCTCTCGCATACCTTCTTCTTAAAGAATTAGCGAATTCTCTGAAAGTTTTATCATATACGCTCCTTTTACCAAACTCTAAGCTGTTTACCATCTGGTCAAACCTGGTAAGGCATTCGTCATGAATATGTATTGCATGAGCCACCTCCCTGGATATATCAACTGCAGTCTCACGCATCAGATATAATAATCTGTTCTTTATCTGGCTTTCCTCGACTAACCCCAACCAGCCTCCATCTTCCGTAAAGGTCCTTACGATATTGTTAAGCGCAAGCCTCATATTCCCACGCCTCTTCTTTTCTGCTATCTTACGGTAAGTATTCAACCAGAGCATTGTATGGAAAATATATTCTGCGAGTTCATTCATATCACCATCCGAATCTAAATCAAAATCTGATAAGAACCCTTCAGGTAAATACAACACCTGCCTTCTCCTGCCGGCATGTATAGGGCGTACGATCATGTTGTCAAAATCTACGAAAACAAGCCTTATCCCGCCAAGCATTATAATAGTCATATGCGTTAAGGCATTTGATAAGGCTTCTTCATAACTCTGTTTTCCCAAATGCGCCACTCTTCTTTTGATGATTTCGATTGCCCCATGTATTTTCTGCATAGCTAGTTTATCGCAGGAAAGCTCGATATCTTCTTCTTTTGTAATATTAGCGGCTGCTCTTGAATAAACTGGCTCTCTTCCTTCCCATAATAACTTATGGCTATGAAAATGGACGGAACTGCCGACAATCTGACTAATAGAACGCTCTGCCAATAAGCTTATGCTTGAAGGCTGTCTTGCTCCGACCGTGCTGTCAAAGAATTTAAGCAGTAATCTTTCAGGCTGCTCAAGATAGCCAAGGAGAATAGCATATGGCATAAAAGCAACACTGGTTGCTTCAGGAAAATCAGCCTTGTATATATCCGTAAATATCCGCTGTCTTGACTCTTCGGAGTCATAGCTAACACCTTCTTCTCCAATATTGACATTAAAATCTTTCTTGATCAGCCTTATTAATTCAGACATGGCTTCTGGCTTTGTCATTCGTTTAGATTTGTCCGTATCCAATAAACGCTCCCAGAGATTTATAACATATTCCTGTGGATGCCCATCGGAAACCGGGCTTGAGCTATTATTGCTGGCCTGGTCCGTATTATTCTCATGCCCTATTCTATTAATTGCAGAGATAACCGGAATGTGATCGCCTTCTAATTTTTCGTAGCTAAGCTTAAATTGGACATGATCAGTAGTATAAGTAGGATTATGGAAAACCCTCCAAGTCCAATAATGCTCACTCAAGACTTTCCTTAAAATACTGTTGAACCCATCTGCGAAAAATCCACGACCTTCCCTTAAGAGCACATCACAAACGCTGATTAAATCTGTCCCAAAAGCCTGCATCAATGGAACGGTCTTACTAAGCGCATCAAGATGAATAAAAACAGGACCCAAGTCATCTACGATAACATCACATCCGATATCCAATCCCGGGTTATCTCCTATAACGATAGACCTTCTGGCTGCTTCCCTCTTTACTTGATCAGATGACTCTATGCCGGGATAACCACACTCTGTGAATATTTCGGAGTAATATTTAACCCCTTTAAACGGCATAATTTTTTTCCTGGAATAAAGCAAGCTAAAAGAGCCCCTTAACCCGCTTTTGTCTAAAAACCTATTCATGTGTTTCTCCGGCGCAGATGTAGCAAGCACATTCATTACACCTGTTTTTCCTAACCAGCCCAGCGCAAGAAAAATATCCCTTCTTAATACAACATCGTTAATTGCAGAATCATAATAACCCAGAGTCTCATCCATATCCCAAATAGCTACTCTTGGATAGGAACCGGCAGCTTCTTTCTGCGGCACAGGAGAAGATATTGACTCAACACCGCCACTCTTTGTTTTATATTCCTTTAAAGCATCCAGTAAAACCTGCCCTTTTCCAATTTCTTCAAGTATGTTCCTAATGCCTTCTTTTTCTACCGCAATAATCGCATCAAGTATAAACTTTATTCTATCCTGCTCGCTATTTAGCCTCATTGTTTCATAGTGCAAATAATCGCCATAAGCGCTGATAAGGCCGTATGCGCCAGCATCATCTTTGACCAGTTCGACTAAAAGCCTAAAACAAGCATCCCTTGTATGCTCGTGGCTGTCGCGGGTTCCTTTATCGGTCAATGCCCTTACAGCCTCTGTAGTAATCCAGCCCCCTTGCTTCATCCATTTTTTAAATACCCGGCGGGCTGATGCGATATCCTCTTTATATTCGGAATGTAAAAGCCTTACGAAATAATGCACTCCTTTACCAACACCGGCCTGTATGTTAGTCATAAAGATAACTTGCTCCATTGTATCTCTTGAGCGCCAATCACCAAGCTGGTTTGCCAGTTGTATCCCGCTTAAGAAATAAGCCGTTAACCTCCTTATATCTGTGAGCCTGTTTAACCCGAATGATAATTCTTGAATAGTGATCTTACTCTGTTTATAAAGGCGCATAAGGCGGCAGATTTTCCCTTTTGTGGTATCATCAAGCCTGATACTGGAGTTTATCGGGCTAGAGCTTGAAGTGCATAAAGGACATCTACAACCATTTAATATGTTATGACCCTCTATCATGCGCTCTAACACTACAGGCAACCATAATCCTTTACCTATATATTGCGCATCAAGAGAAACTCCTGCTTTTTCAGCTATGAGGCTGCCTATTGTGGTTGCAAATATCGCGGTTGCACGAGGTTTTCGCTCCCACCCTGCCTGCTCGCCTCTAGGCGAAGCCGATGGTCGGGTAGGCAGGCAGCCACGCCTGAGCGCCGAAACACCTTCTTGTAAAAGAAGGTAAATGCTCCCCACCAGCCACGGAAGGTAGAACATTTTGTTTCGGCACTCAGGCGCACCTGTAATCTTGTCCTCCGGAGCACTGCATGATAAATGCTGGGCGAAGGAGGAGAAGGTAGACAAAAATCCTTTAATTACACGCAACGGCCATAATACAAACAACTTAGAAAACGCTTTCCTGACAACTAAAATATTTATAACACTATTTATCGGGCTTGACGAAGTTTTACCATTCCCATTTTTACCTCCGTTAACCTTCTTTAAATGCTCAAGCAAACCAGCTAATCTTTCTCTTTGCAGCCTTTTGGCCTTGGTTACCTCCACTGGCTCAGCTGGAATTAATCCCATTTTTACTAATAGCGCTGAAACTATACCCATTCTTTGCCTTGAATACAGAGAATTTAACTGCCTTGATACAGACTGAACAATAGGATCATCGTGGGTACCCTGGAAATAAACTTTCTCAAGGAATATTGCTCCTCCCCTCTGGCCTAATTCTTCCTCAATGGCAAGGAAAACTATATTCTCTGGTATTTTCAGGCGGTTAATAAGGTCAGAAAACATCTCTATTTCAAGGCATTTTCTGGTAGTCATACCAAAAGCAACGAGTTCTGTATGCACTCTGCCTGCCTCTTCCCGGACATATATATCCCGTAATTCTACATCAAAGGGGTACCTTCTTCTCTCCCTCAAGTTATCAAAAGCTAATCTTACCCTTGGGCCCAAATTACTTGTATCAGTTATACCAAACAGATTACTAAGCAATATTTTTCTGCGCTCAGTATTCACCAGCTCGCCGCTAATCCGGCCAAGCTGATTTGCCGTATCAAGCCTGTCAGCTACGTCTACCATCTTAAGACTGAATTCGCTTGCTAATGTGTTATAAACGACCTGTTGTGGATAATAAAACCTTATTATCGTCTTAACTGCCTCTTTAAGCACCTCTGTATACCGCCTTACATTGAGCCTATCCCAAATCCTTCTCTCATGTATATCCTCAACGGTTGCAACATTATCAAGCATTCTTAACTTTACACCGCAATAAGTATCATTGTCATAAATTGGCAAATACAGGATCTTAGAATCTACAAATCTTACCTCCAGATTCTGAAACATTGCATACGTAGCTGCGTTCTCGTTAAAGCCAATCTTTGCTAATACAAATGCTAACCCTCTATGAGCCCTGCCTAACCCCCTTAAGTACCCGGCGATATTTCTTACGGCAATCCTTCTTATATCAGGTAAACCGGTATAACAGACCGGAAGGCATTCTTTCAATTCGTAATCAGACATATCTTTAATATCTTCTTCCAACTCGCTCTCTGCTTCAAGATCATCGACACTTCTTGTTATGTCAAAGGTAAAATCGCTTCTGACTCTAAAAACTTCCTTTGCCCTTTCCGTAAAATGATCGCGCAACTCAACTGCCTCTCTCTCCCCTAAAACATCCTTAGTCCAGGAATATATCTCATTTCTTGTCCTCTGAAGGTTTCTTATAAAAACTCTGGCCATACGAAAATCCAGGTTATAAGCTTCAATAAATTTACCCATATCCAGAGAACAGACATAACCCACGGAAGGGTCATATCCGTAATTCTCGGCTTTAATGTCCCAGTCAGCGATTCCTCTTGCCATAATCGCCCTTATACTGGATAAGAATTCATCAATCAGCATTTTCGCTGTTTGCATATCGCCCTGCCCAATAGTATCGGCCAATATACCTTCACACCTTCTTTTGCCTAAAGAAGAATCAAAGACTCCTTCTTTGAAAAACACGTAAACGAATTTTTGTATTACTGCTTTCTTAAACAGTTTCTCTTCAACCACTCCGTCTTTATTCCTGACCTTAACAACCAAATCTTCCAGTGTCACATAGCGCACGACTAAATGGCCTAATCTTTCTGCTGCAAGAAGGTATCCCTTAAAAGGCGCAGGCATATTGAGTAATTCCTTATTATAATCATGCACATTTTTTACCACTAAAGTGCGTTCATCATTTATATAGACTGCAGCATCTCCGCCTCCGTTGAAATATGTAAACTCTTGCCCGGCAATCCACTCCCTGAATGCTTCATTATTCAATCTGACGATTTCGGCTGTATCTATGCCCGATACGGCTAATTCTTCGGAATATTTCATCAACTTAAAATTTCTGTGCATATCTATAAGCCTGGTGCTTATCCTCTCAAACCCGTCATCAATACCATAATCAAGGTTATACCCTGATTTATAGAAAACAACATGGAAACGGAGAATGCGCTCCCCGGTGAAAAGATCAACCAGGAGAATCTCCCTTCCGGGCTCTCGGTTTAAACCTACTATGTGAATTCTGTCTATTTCAAGATATGATATTCCGTATTTTATAAATATTCCGTATGATGAGAAGATATTCCTCAACCAATCGGTTATATCCGAGTTTATCTCATGTGAAATTAATCTATTAACTGTGATTGATGGTAATCTCTCTGGGTCTATCGGGCTGGAACTCTTTCTAGGAAGGGACGGTTCTGAAATCATGAGAGAACTGTCCCTTTCTATAGGGGACGCTTCTGCTTTAGTTTGAGAACCGTCCCTGCTAGTTAATGGGCTGGAGGAGATGCTAATATTACGTGCTTGCGGTTGGCTCAATAATGCGGGAACAAAATAGATTGCTGCCGGAGGAGCGCGTATCAAAGCATATCCCATCAAACCTATACGGCTTAATCTGTGGACATCAACAAACAACCTGCTCGCCGAAATATCCGGATTCAACTTTATTAGTCTGGGCAGAGATCCTAAGCTGGTAACAGGGCTTGATGATCCGGGTACTGATATATCAACTGAAACCATGATACCCTCTCCGGCAACTGATTCAATCTTAAAATCAGTAAATTGTGCGCTTGTGATATTACTCAAAATATACAAACCCTTACCATTCGAACCGTATGTTGAGAACCCTAACCTTAAAGCAGACTCTATGTCTTTGATCCCGGGCCCTTTATCTAAGCCAATAAGCCTTAACCCTGAAATATTACCGTCCATGCCTAATAAATAGTAAGCAACAAAAACTCCTGAGTGTGCAAATTTCCACATATTTGAAATTATCTCAGATGCTGCAAACTTTCCCGGGCTGGATAATTCAACATTATCACGATAAACAAGAATTCTTAAATCTTCCTGCATCTTTTCAATAACCCCGATAATAGAATTAAGTAACCATGCTCCATCGCGTGTAAAACGAGTAGCAATTATTGTATTTTCTTCATGCGCGCCTTGCGGCTGCTCAACGAACCTTTCAAAATCAGTCATCAACCAGAAATGAAAACTATCATTTCTCCTTTTAAGCTCATCCAGCATCCTGCCTGCTTCAACTATCTTCCCACCCCTCAAAGTTTTCCAAATCTTAATTATCTCTCTATCGATATTAAATTTACTATCTCCTTCTAAAGGCGAAGAAGCCCCATTGATATTCTCAATCCTCATATTAAACCTATCAAGCATCCTGGTCATAAAACTCGGGTATTGAGAATAATCAAGCTGCTCTCCGAGCAACTTTGCATAAACTAAAGCAAATTTCATTGCTGCAGTACGGCTATCAGCAACAGGGAGCATACGGGTTGCGTTATGCATTATGTCGACAATGCCATCGGGCTTTTCCTGCATATATTTAAGAACCAACTCTACCCATTTCTTATTAGGCAAATTCTGTATTTCTTCGAAAGATAAGCCTTTCTGGCTAAAAATATGCGCATAGAAACGTGCCGAAAGATCTTCTAAGGCTTTTTGCAACTCTGCCGGAGAAAATGGTTCAAATAGATAGCCGTTGCCTCTTAACCCATGCGACATGATGTTTGTTAGTTGCTGGACAGGCCCTCCGGTATAACTTGATACAGGAATGTTCCCGCAAATTAAATCTTTCTTATCTTTCATGCCTGCTGCCTCATAAGGAGGTATTGAAGTTTGAAGGCTTGCTTTTGCTCCTCTTATCACGACCTGAGAGTCTTCGGTAGTCCAATTCAAAAATGCATACCTGCCTTTAAGACTTTCATCTTTAGCAAAATTCCTTAATCTTTCAATCCAGTCCTGGCAAAGCTTGTCTCTTTCATGCGCTTTGCCGCCAACAATAAAATTAAAGCCTAACCCTCCTTCTGCTGGATCAGCACATAAATAATATATACCTGTTAAGTCCGAGAAACCAGGCAAACCAGTTACAAACGTATTCCACTTAAAATCTGCAAACCTTCTGGCTTGTACTATAGTAGGCCTACCAGCCTCTAATTCAATTCCAAAGATAAACTTTATATATTCTACCATCTCTGCTTCAGCTGCCTCTTTTTGCTCCCAAAGCACACTCTGAGGCAAGACTTGTCCGCCATCTGCGATCTGTGCTTTTAACATCCAGAAAAATGGCCATATTGAATCCTCTATTGCGAAATATTTCTTCTTAAATTCAGGAAAAGTATTAGCCATAACTCCACGGTGTTCAAGCCCTACAGTCCCGACGCATTTAGCTTTTAAGCTTAGCGCATAAAATGAATCATAAGACCTGCGCGGCCTACCGTCTACTAGCCTATCCGTCAGTAAACCTTCATACTGATCTACATTCATACCCAGAACCATATCTATGAAATACGGCTCATAGAACGGAAAAGCTTGCGGGACTACTGTATGTGCAAATCCTACCAGATTTTGCCTGCCTCTTTCAAAACGCTGGTCAGCATTAAACTCTGGATTATAGAAGAGATCAGGCACTAAAGATACGGCTGGAAAAGATTCATGTACCTGAATAATATCCGGGGTGATATCAAACGCCTCCATTGTCTTCAATACCGCTCTTGAATAGAAAGATGCCTGTATGAATCTTTCCAAAGAGGCTGAATCTCCCGGATATAAACGATCAGCAATGCCATCAGGTATCTCTATAAAAGGAACATATGAAACAACTTCTATCTCCTTAACTGTCAGGCGCATTAATATTACATTTGTCTTGAAAGCTCTGCCTTGTAGATTAAGCGATATTTCCTTAGAATCAATTCTTTCCCATTTCTCTAAATCATCTTCAAAGCCATTCAGTATTACAGAATAATCTAACTTTGATTTTGGATTCATTGTTGCCTTACCTGAAGCTATTTCCTGTTGCGGCCCGACACGATAAACAAGCAAAGGAAAATAAAATGTGGCTCCGCAATAACGCAGAGCCCTTAAAAAACTCCCCATTAATACACCCAAGCCTCCACCCATGGCACCATAAAGCCAATGCATAAGTAAAGTCGCCTCCATGCTGCATACGAGCACATTTTTACCGGTCAATTGAGAGAATGGCGCATAATCGACCTTCTGTTCAGGTATACTAACAGGAGGTATCTTATCAATATAAAAAAAGTGCCTGTTTTCTATTATCAGCCTGAATTTACCGGAAGAATCAAGCAGGATTAATTCAACGTCTATATAATCTTCAAATCGGTAAGTATCTATTTTCCAAGAATAAACTTTTGTCTTGCCCTCCTGGACAACAGCGGCATTCTTTGGAAGCCTCACTTTTGCTCCATTTGCAGTAAGCGCATTTACATAGACCCTTGGGGTATAACCATTTATTACCTTATGCCTTAATTCTATATTAAATGGGTCATATTTTGTAACTGCGACTTTCCCTTCTTCTTGAGGATGAAAGCGCCCCGCGCTTAAAGCCTCATAAAGATGGCCATCATGCACAGATGTATTTAAAGGATATAATTTGAATTCAAATATATTTATTATCGTATCAAGGATCCTTTCTCTTACCCCGTCGTTCTGGCTTATGCTTGTTGCGCTTATCAGCTGGTCAACAATCCAATCTCTTTTTTCATTCGAGTCTACGCTATTAAAGAAATCAACAATCATACGCGGCGTCTCCGTTGAAGGGCAATGCATCATAACGTTGATTACAGATCTATCAGAATAACCGCTTACAGAAGGATGAGGTACAGGGCCTAGAAATTCATCGTGCGAAATAATCCAAGCAACACCCATACGCACATCACTGCTCTTATGGAATAAAAGGATATGCATGGCTTCCTTGAATGCAACATCAAACCCGGGTTCTTGGCTTCTTGATTTATATTCTTCATAAAGCCTGCCTGCCCAATCATACTTAGTAGCTGATTCCGATTCAGCATCTTCTATTAATTCAATAATGTCAAAAATAAGGGCATTGGATTCAATAGGACTTGATGAGCTATGCCCAAAAGCTGCTATCTCTGAGGGATTCGGTATGGCTATTGTTTTACTTGTTCTCGCCTCCTTAAGCGGGGCCTGCTCATATATCTTCTCATGGTAACCGGCAGCTTTCCACTGAGCCACCGCCAAATCAGGATCTAACTCTTTCGGGAAATCAAAATCAAGGTGCCATATATAAGGCATAGACTCTCTGTAAAGTGGAAGGTCATTCTTGGCCAGAGTCTCAAGTATATCTTCGGTGATTATAACCACGCGATCGCCAACCTGCCCGCTCGTACCTGAAGGATGCTCTGCGCTTGATTCTGCGAACATGGAATTGATTGCAACTCTGTATTTGTGCGGCCCGTTGGCAACAAGGATAACTTTACCTCTTCCGCGGGACAGGGCGCTTAAAGGCCCTTGAGTAGGACCGAATTCAGGAACACGCTCAAGTATTTCAATTACACGCATTAGCTCTTCATAAAATGCATCCCAAGAACCAAAGGCTTCTTCTATCCTTGCCCTTGCCTTATATGTAGGGTTAGCGCAGAAACGCAAGAAATCATCAAATCTGAAAAGTGAATATTCTTCAATGAGAATTTTGATTGAAGGGTTGATATCTTTTTCACCGTCTTTAAGGAAGTCCCAGAAGTTATTTATTGCGGTAGCAAACATTATCGGCGCCATGAAATCAGGACGTAGAAGCTGGCTATGCATATTCTTGCCATATAAACTAAACCATGCATCAAGGATTCGGTTGTAACGCAAGATAAGTCCGTATAAGCGCAGGCCAAACCGGAATATGCGGTCCCTGTCTATCCTTGTATTTTTACGAATTGCATTAAGGAATATCTCAGCGGCAGCCGGATCCGTATAAACAAATACTAATACGCTGTGGCTAAAACCGACATGGCCTTCCATACCGATCCCTTCATTGAGCACAATGACTGCGGTCTTATCCGGGCCTAGGCGCTCGCTGAGTTCCTTAGAGAATACCTGGACTGCTTCATAGCCGGCCATTGCTGCTGCCATCTCAAGATTAAACCCTGCGTTAAGATATTTATCTATCTCTACGTCAAGCCTTGGGGCAATGATAGTGGCAGGGTCAAAACCAAGAGGGTCAATAACTGCTGAACGGTGTATCCTGTAATAAGAAGCTTCTCTTCTCTCTGCTAACAGGCGCTTGCCGAATTTAACCCAGAAAACATAATCATCAAGGAAATCCCACCAATCTATATCTGCCTGAAACCCTATCTTACCTAATAATATCTTTATCTCTTCATTGGTTGAACCGGTTGCCTGCTGCATAGCAACTGAACCTTCGGATAATTCAAGGATAGTCTTATCGGTCAAACACTGAGCAACTGCCATTCGCGGTTTATTATGCACCCAGACGTATAATTGATACGGGCTATAAGTAATCAACTCAAGAAAGCGCTCTAAGGAAAGCTTGGAATCGCTCTTATTTGAAGTAGGGGGTATTATACGGGGTGTCCTGTAAAGATTTACGCCGTCAATCTGGAATGACCGGCCATTATAATCTACTACTTTTGTACCCGGAGGAGTTACTCCTCTATGATTAGAGAAGATATTCCCCTTACCGCCATGAAGGCCCTGGTTCCTTACTAATTCCTGGGTTAAGTTGCCGAATTGCCCGGGAGAAGTAAATAAATAATCTTTGGCTGTCTTGCTTGAGGCAAGTATAGTTACAGGGGAAGAAACTGTATGTGCCAGAGATAATTCTTTAGCATTTCTTTCAATCGCCTCTGCCAAAAATATTAAGGCCGATAGAGTATGCTCCAGCCTTATTTCGCCTCTATCTATATGCAAGCCAATAATTCTTATCCGATTATTTACCCAGGCATCCACAAGATTATTTACTTCTGCCTTTAATGCCTCCTCAGAAATAGCAGCCACTGGCATAAAATAATCCAGATCAAGGGTCACATAACCCTCCCAACCATATTCCCATTCAGATGGCAACGCCCAAACTTTAGAGAAGAAACTATCAGACTCTCTTCCTTCGCTGTGAAATTTATCTCTCAACCAAAATAATCTTATATTAGGATGATACCTGGTTATTAAAAACCTTACCCAATTTCCTGATGCTAAATCAAGGCCATCGTAAGTATCGGAATGATAATCTATCGTTGCCAGATTTATAACCTCATCTGTATGCATTAGTCCTAAATCATGCAGCCAGCCAATTATCCTCCAATGCTCAAACTCGCTTTGAAGCGTTAATAACACCTTATTGATACCAATGGCTTTTAGAATTACGCTTATTCTCTCACCGGTATCATTAATTTCTTTCTGCATCCCTGCCTTCTGCTCTCTATCCATATAGGATATCGGCGAAGAAGCTTCCCCTAACTCATAGTCATTAGAAAATTCATCATCCGAAGAATGTAATATAGAATCAAGTGGATCTGATGAACGCAAAACTAATATTACCTTCGTCCACCTTCCGAATAACGACCTGATAATAAGCTTGCCGTTATGTGCTTTTTCTGTTACATTCAGAGCCTCAGCTAGGCCTAAGCCTGTGCCTTCGGCCTTAGTGGTAAAATCCCTGTGCTTTGCCCGGGTAAGGGCATATTTATCCATCCCGTTGCCGTTATCCTTACAGGCGATTCTTATAATGCCATTTTTATAATCCATACTAACAGTGATCCCTATTTTAGACGGCCTTCCCTCAACTCTTGCATCCAGCGCATTTTCAATCAAGTTAGCAACAACAGCTATTACTCTCGGGACGTTTATGAATAAAGGGCGCGCACCATGGTAAGTCCTAAATCTCAGCTTCAACTTATCACATCTACCTGAATACTCCGAAACTAAGTCTTTAAATTGTGCCTTTAAGCCTTCCACGTTACATTCTATCGGCATTGCCTGGCCTTGGGCCAGTGCTAAGGTATCCTGAAAGTACAACAACGCCCTTTCTAATACCGGAATCTCATTAGAAAAACCGGTTAAATTAAAAACCTGCATGGTTAATTCTCTATTATTCTCAAGATAGGCTAGAGTACATTTGATTAAATTCCGAATTAATCTTGCCTGCTCATTCCATAACTGTGGTAAATACCTGCGCGAATAACGGCGGTAATGTATAAACCTTGCGCTTATGTTTTTTATATCCGCAGCTGTATCTGAAATAATGTTAAAGAAATCAATGCTCTCCTGAAGGTCTCTTAATATATCTCTTGATTCATCACTATCTATCGCTGCTAACTTTAAAGCTGCTATTTTAAGATGATTTGAGAATGTAGTAACAATTCCGCATGGATCAGGGTACTCTCCGTGATTTAACCTGCGTAAGGCAATTTCCATAGACACGGGGTCATTACTGATTAGCTTAACTTTAGGGAGTCCGGCAAGGAAAGCACGCCACTCCAACCATACATGCATTCTTAATCCGGATATTGGCGATGATGAAATTGATGAACCCGCTGAGAACTCGCAATTGTCCTCCACCCTACCTACTCGCCTCTCGGCGAAGCCGATGGTCCGGCAGGCAGGCCTGCCTGCCCGGTAGGCGGGCAGCCATACTTGCGTACCGAAACGCCCTCTCTGTAAAGAGAGTAAATGCTCCCCACCAATCACGCCCCGTTGCAAAATTGGAAATATTCTCCACCAGCCACGGAAGGTAGAATATAACCGAATACAAAATATCTTGCAACGGGGCACGGAAGGTGAACTACCCTGTGGATTAAGCAATGGTCTTATATTTATAACAGAATTACTGCGAAGCTCCGAATTTAATATCATTCTAATACCGAAGGCCGAATAATTTCGACGATGAATAGATCCTCCACTTCGCTCAGGATGATTAGAAACACAGGGAGAACTCCCACTTGAGAACAACGATACAGTATTTGCTTCGACAAAATTTAACCTACGCAACACTCTTCTTAAATTCTCATCCAGCTCATTCCTAATAGTAGCAACATCAGAATCAGACATCGTCGTATCATGGCTGATAGAAGTACTTCCGGTCTTTCTCTCAAAAGCTCTTATTTTGTTTGTATAAAACCAAACTATCCAATTGTTTGCTGCATCGTATATAAAATCTTCCAGGCCGCGATACCAATATTGACCCCTTCTTACAGAATCTCCAAAAAAGCTTCTGGCTAAATTATCATTTAAGTTTTTTACCATAAAACCGAGCTCGGAAAATAACTCATACCAAGGCCGAATAAGCCTGTTGAGATATTCTGGATTCTTATCTTCCTCGCGCTCATCATTCTCGCCTACAGTATAATAGGCAACCGCCCATTTTGGATTCAAACCTAAGTATTTACCAATAAAATAACTTGTAATGAAAGCCCGCGTGATCATCTCTCTGCCCGCGCCTACCGCATTAGTCCCTCTATGTATATCAGAACAAACATAAAATTCTACTGCTTTATCAGTAATAACCATACTTATAGAGCCAATATATATAACGCCATAATAGAAATCTCCTTCTGCCGATATCCTCCTCTCTTCCGAGATTGCATGTTTTTCAATCTTCCACTCTTCTCTCATTAAATGACTATGCAGAATATCTGAGGAGATAGAACTAAAATCAACTGAACCAGGAAGCAACCGCATAAAATCATCCTCGTTATCTTTTAAGAAATGGTTTCTATGGTCTTTTGCCTTTTCTCTTGCGTTTATTAACAGTATAGGTGCCGGCCAAGTAGAAAGATAGGGATACTGGTCAACCTTATTACCATACACAGCATGAGCCCTATCGATATAAAACCATTGCCTCCAAGATGCTTCAACTACGCGCTCAAATTCATCTGTGCGCATATACATATTCCCGCCCTGATGATAGAATCCAATCTTTTGCTCAAAAATAGTATCAAGATTAATAATATCAGCGTTACCGTATATCTCGTGGAAATCTTGCCCATAGGATAACCCTATGTGCTTAAATATTGGATAAGTAGGATATTCTGCCCATTCAGGTTCAACTGCACCTTCGTCATTTTGAAACCTAATGTATTCTGTATAAGAAAGCCCGAAGAAACGATGTACAAGCGGTGGGTCCAACCATAGCCTACGCGCAATATGTAAGGCTCCTTGATATGCACGAACGACTATCTCTTGAGCAAGTTTCTGGCTTCGGTAAACTGAATATAGCGAACAGGAGTTCATGCTTACTGCCCATGGCGTAATAATAACTTCGGCGTTACCTAAATTTAACACTCCTTTTTTCAAACCAAACCCCAAAACAATAAAATCTTTTTCTGTCTTCTCCTTATCAAGGATCCAATACTCGCTCATATCATGGCTCAAAATAGGCCCTCCCAATGGCGGCAGCGATGGACTATTATTCTCGAATGGCGAATTAGATATAGGGCTAGAAGATTTCCCGCTATCGCTACTGGAATTTCTATTTAAATTTGTATATTCTTTGTTATAAATACGGATTAAACGTACATAATATATAGTATTGAGTATCAAGCTTACTGAAGCCAATAGAGCAATAAAAGGCATGCTGGAAAAAGTAACACCGATAATTAATAAACGGGTTGATATGCCAAAAATACTTAAAGCGTATATGGAAAACGCTTTCTTTTGCGGCCAAATAAAAACTTTTCCTTGTGGCTTTTGCTCTGGCTGGACCTTAATTTCTTTCCCACCCTGGCTAAGTACTGCTGGCGGTCCTTTGAGAGGATGATTATTGTTCCAGAATATTGCAAAAACTGCAACCATGATATCGATTCCAACTAATGTAATTAAGAACCTATGTTCATTAATGAAATTCGTAACCCTCAAGAAGCCTTGACTGAACTTTCGCTTGGATGAAACTGCCAGATTCTGAAGTAAGGTCAAGCCACTCGCCTGAATCTGCCTTACCTTTGACCTTACCTTGTGAGTCAATGAAGAAATTATAAACGTGAAACCATTGCGGATATTTTGCAAAGACGTAAATACCATAATTTGAGGCAAATACTTCAACCACTTCAAGATCTTGTAGATTAAATGCGTGCATTTTATACTCTCCTTGTTAGTAGGGTTATTATCAATGGGGCTGGAAGATTGTGCTGCTTCATAATTCCTAGGCCTCATGCGTGCCTCTAACATTGTAGCGTAACCTACATCTTCAGTATTAATAATCATATCCCATGTTGAATCGAGATTCGGGTCTTTCCCAAGATGGCGGACAAAGGCTACAACAAACGGCCTGACTCTTTCTAAGAAGTATTCTAAGGCTTCCTGATCGGCTATATCTTCGGCTCTCTTAGACCTCAGAAGAACAAATAAATCCGGAAATAAACCATTCCTTACAAACCAATAAGGCGCCCAATATCCCTCGGCTATAATTAATTTCTTGCCTTGTGCATCTCTTAAATCACCCAAGAACTGATCGGTTTTAGCCTCAATATAAACATCCACCTCTTCAGCCGAAACTTGGCCAATACCAAAATTTTTAATCAAAGAAGCTATTCTGGTCTTAAAATTCCCCGGATATCCCCACAAAAGAACTTTAAACGGATTACCACTCTCCCTGTTAGTTGTAAGCTTATTAATAAGTTCTCCGAGCGTAAGCCAACCTTCTAGGATATTACCAGATTTGATTGTGCCAATGGGGCTGCTAGCCAAGATTTCTTCGTTACCGTTCTTGCTTACTTTCTTGGCTATTAAAACATCTGCTCTGCTAGTAGAGAAATCTCTTGTTTCCTGCATAGCCTTATCTTCATCTAAGATTCCTTTCGCAATATGAACTACAACTTCATGATAAATAATCTCAAATTGTTTGGTATTCGGACACTCGAAGAAGTAAGGATGGATAAATACGCTCCGGGTATTGATATTGCAGGCAGCCACATTGCCCCGGGTTAATTCCAGATTAGTAGTAATCACTAATCTCCATTTTAACTGTGGACTGTGGACTGTGGACTGTGGATTTAGAACAGGCGGTGCGCGACCTAAAAGACGCTCTAATTCCTGTAACCTCTGGCTTAAGGCTTCGAAGTGGCTGTCAAGGAAGTTAGAGTGATTCAAGGTCAAACCTGATACCTGTATATCGATAATAGCTCTCTCCTTTCCGTATTTGGCTTCGGTTTGCTGCTGAGCGTATTGCGGCACGGCAAGCGGATACATAAAATTCTCAAATCCGGGTTCAAAATGTTCTTCTTGTACCTTCCTCTGGATATCGGCCCTAAACTGCTGGCTTTTTAATCTAATTTCTTCCTTTACCGCTTCTCCACGGACAGGATCTCCCTCAAAGACTTCTTTAAGCTGATGTAGTGTGCGATTGTATTCATACAACATACAAACCGCGGGTGATATTGTAAATAACCCTTCTTCATTGATGTACTTTATTACATCCTGACGCTTTTGACCTTGCCAAATCTCATCAAGAGTATGATCATGTAAATTACCAATAACCAAACGCTCATTTAGCGCTAGCTCAACGCAATGATACATATTCCCACCAGGTACTATAAAACTAACCCATCCGCAAGCTAAACATTCTTTAAATGGTTTACCGGCATTACTTACACCCTGGAATCTATCAACTGGTATTGGAACCTGAACACTCGTTCCGCGCAACACAGGTTCAACTTCATGTTGAAGGATTTGTAAAGCTTCTACGAAAAATTCATCTGGTAACTGAGCCCCTTTATAGAAGAAATCATAATAAGCTTGATAATAACGCTGTAATTTAACATGATTCTTTACATACTCTATCGCTTCAAATGTACTGGGGGTAAATTGGCAGCCACCCACATAACGTACCGTAGGGCGATAAGCAAGAGAATTAATCATGCCTGGTACGCGATTGTCAATTTCCTTAACCCTTTTAGCGATTTCGACTAAATCAATAATATTTAAAGGGTTAACAATAACACCTACACCAATACCAACAGAAGAACCAATTGATTCTTTAGCCTTTGCGAGACAGTAAATATTATCAAGCACGCGATAGAATACTTGTTCTGATCCTATACCATGAAATAATCTATGTATAACAGGCGTACCTGCATTTAGGCTGATTCGAATAAAATTGATACCAGCCCTAATAATCTCTTCACATGCTTCTTCGTTTAACAAGCTACCATTGGTAAATACACCGACATTTAAACCAATTTCTCTTGCGTAACGTATACCTTCTAAAGTTACTTTACGATTAACAAATGGCTCACCGCCTCCAGTAATTACTATAGCTTTAACCCCTCCTTCTTTAAGGCGTAACAATATGCTCCTTATCTCTTCTTCATCCATTACTAGCGTATCGCGCTCAAAATCATCACCTTCCATCAATGCCCTGATTTCTTCTTTTGAATGTCCATAACTGCAACTTGGACATTTGTAATCACACAACAACGAAGGAACAACCTGGACTGTAACCGGTCTTACCCCATAAAAATCGCCATGAAGAACCTGCTCCATCCTATCTGTATGCGCTAACCATTTATCAGTAGTCATCACGCCATAAGATCTATTGCTTTTATCAACCGGGCTGCTAGCCGCCTGCACCACACCTGAGTTCCTATCCAGTATTTCCGGGATAGCCTTTGTCTCAGGTAATCTCTTGGTCACCTCTACCACAAAAAATGCTATCTCAAGCTCAGGGCGCCTTGATATATTCCTTACGCTGAAGCTGGCGATATTACCCTGGCCAACAGAATTATCTAAAATAATGGTATCACCACCTTTGTATTCCTTTGTGACTACAGGCCTGCCCTCTTCATCGTATGTGACGACTATAGGCCTGCCCTGGGCATCATATACGGTTACTTCGGCTTTTATGGAAGAGTGATCAATGTAACCTGCTTCTTTAAGCTTAGATATCTCGGCAGCATGCTGCTCGCCTGTCTGCTTATCTTCATGTACCCATGGCCATTTCTCTTGTTCGGCATCATCAAAATCAAGGAACCATTTATCCTGGTAACCTTCAGGGAGCCTTCGGGGATAAGGAATGATATGTATCACCTGGGCTTTCTCTTCGGGATATATAGGGGCGAACCTGAAGATATCCATATCTTGAGGAGTAACTGCACCGGGCTCCAAGACTATTATGTTATTAGCGATGGTAATCGGCCTGTACATAAAAGGAACGGGATTTCCGCTACCATCAGATGCCATAAACATATCAGCGGTTTCTTCATCGATTAAAAGCTTGGAATTATATGTACCGTATCCTCTCCTGTAAACGGTAACCCCGTCTCTTACAACTGTAGAGACCTCATCTGTACTTATAGTTACCTTATCGGCCTCTATTTCAACATCCTCTTCTATATCGGACACGAATTCCTTAATGATCTGGGTCACCGGGTCCTTTATGGTAAAGTCTGCGCTGCGTTTTAATTCATCATCGGTAAATAACGAATGTTTCAATCCAGGAGGGACAATAGTTACATCGGCAAATGCGGGATTAATATATATCCCTGTCTCCCTTATGTATCTAAGCAGCCCTGCCTGGTCTTTTGCGTCCAGGAATGCTTTTATCTTTGCCTGTACCGAACTGTCAGCGCTAAAATAAACACCTTTATTGTCACAGAGGTATACGGTGCGCTCAAATGTCGGGTGGCTGTGCATTGTCTGCACATATGCAGGCTTATCTTCGGCAAAGGTTACTCCTATACCATCAGAGAAGCGCCTTCCTTTATGGAATGCAAAATACTGGCGTTTCCAGGAGGCATTCAAAGGACAGGGGACTCTCGGATTCTTAAGCTGACTAAAAGGGATCCTGCCTAACTGCTCTTTGTTAAGGAAGAAAAATGACTCTCTTCCTGCGGCAATACCCCTGTGGGCAAGGATTTCAATATATTCTCCAAGGAATGTACCATTAAAGAGGTTAAGCTTTCTTACTTTAGATAACGTGGATCCCGGAGCATCTGGATCAGCAATATGGAATATACGGTTTTGCATACGGTCTCTTCTTGCGGCAAGCACGCTTTCGTCTTCAAGGCTTATAGCAGCTCTTTGAGAGTAGATATCCCTTAGCTCCTGCTCATCGCGCTCAATTTCTTCAATTACACTATCTAAATCAACCAATACTGAAGGGTTATCAATTAATGCCTTTAACATGCTAAGTGTATGCTGAGGATATACCGCCAGGATATCTTCTTCTGAGTAAGTATTAAGCAATACCTGGAATAGCTTTAAGTCTTTCTTTATAAGCTCGTATTCTTTGCGGTAGTAGCCGTACTGGCCTTCGAATCTTGATTGGCCAAAGAGATGCAATAACCTAACGGCAATTATAAGAATAGCTTGATTATTTGGTAAGGATAATAGCTTATTTATAAATGATTTGCTGAATATGATTTCGGATGCAGAGGCTTTACTGTCATAA